>NZ_CDSBKO010000071.1:0-24859 GCF_977115655.1 Aquimarina sp. | reverse complement strand
ATAGATGAAAAAGAAATAATTTATTAGTGCTATTTCAAAGTTAAAATGGTATTACATCTGGTTTTTAGAAGTTAAACACCTTAAAGAAAACTATGCAGATACTTATATTAAACTCAGGGAGTTCTTCAATTAAATTTCAATTGTTTACCATGCCGGAGGCAAAGGTTATTTGCTCAGGACTGGTAGAACGTATTGGTTTAGAACAATCCAAAATCACCTATACATCCAAAAACGAATCTTTAGAAAAAGAACAAAAAATAGATACCCATAAGGATGGATTGCATTTAATAGCAAGCCTTTTGATGGATGCTAAAGCAGGAGTAATTCAATCTGCATCAGAAATACAAGCTGTAGGACATCGTGTAGTGCATGGAGGAAGTACATTTGCAAAAACAGTAGAGGTTACCGAAGAAGTAAAGGAAAAAATCAAAAAACTTTCCTCTTTGGCTCCATTGCATAACCCCGCAAATTTAGAAGGGATTATAGTAGCCGAAGAAATTTTTCCTGCAGCAAAACAAATTGCAGTTTTTGATACTGCTTTTCATCAAACTATACCTGTAGAAGCATATAAATATGCTATTCCCAATTCATTTTTAGAAGAGAATAATATAAGGGTATATGGTTTTCATGGTACCAGTCATAAATATGTTTCAGAAAAAGCGATTGAATTTTTGGGGAAAGAACAATCCAAAATAATTACCATTCACTTAGGTAATGGTTGTAGCATGACAGCGGTAAAAAATGGTAAGAGTGTGGATCATACTCTTGGTTTTGCACCTATGAATGGTTTAATTATGGGAACCCGCTGTGGAGATATTGATCCTGCCGTTATTTTTTATATGGTTAATTCTTTAGGATACTCTCTTAGTGAAGTAAATACGCTGTTACAAAAAGAAAGTGGGATGCTTGGATTAACAGGATATAGTGATTTACGGGATATAGAGTCTGAAGCTGCCAAAGGAAATTTAGATTGTCAATTAGCACTACAAATGAATGCATACCGTATCCAAAAATATATTGGGGCATATACTGCGGCTATGAACGGATTAGATGCTATTGTTTTTACCGCTGGAATTGGAGAAAATTCTAAGGTAATACGAAATCTGGTATGTAAAGATTTAGGTTTCTTTGGTATAGAATTAGACGCAGATAAAAACGATATAAGATTTAAAGATATACGGGATATTAGTCTACCTGCATCCAGAGTGAAAATTTTGGTTATTCCTACTAATGAGGAATTAGAAATCGCAAAACAATCTTTTGAATTAGTATCATAAAAGAGATTGTCTAAAAAAACAGGATTTCTGAAAAGCACAGATTACAACTTTTTAGAAATCCTGTTTTATTATTTTAAGACAGATGATAACAAAAACTGTCGTCAATTAGAGGAACATGGCATTTTTATATCTTTTATAAATGCATGTTCATAGTTATGCCCACATACAACTTCCGTTAGATTGGCAATATCCATAATCGCAGAATTCATCTCCATTAGCAAGTCGAATACAGCATTTTTTTGGTCCACCACAATAAACTCTGGGTTGAGCAGCTCCTCTTATTTCTTGTTGTTCTATTTTTGATAGTTTTTGAACCCCATTTAGATTTAAGATCTTTTTCATTTTGTATTGTATTTAAGTTAGACTTAAATTTAGTTTAAAATATTGTAAATCAGTTATGTGAAATCCTTTGAATATGTACGGGATCGTTTCATTTTTGAATTAGATATTACTTCTGTATAAAATTTAATAAAGGTTTTTAGCTATTAAACCCGTTTTATACATTAAAAAAATTATTACATCTTTGAGCTACTGCAAATACTATCGCTTCACTATCTTTTTTAATTTTATCGTAGCGATGCTATGCTAAAATTAAGAAAACACCAGTATGTATTGTATCTCAAAGCTTCATCACGAAGTTCTAATACTATTTGTATTTTGAATTTACTGTCAAAAAAATAATAGATACGGATAATCAATGTGTTATGGATGAAAGACAGAAATACAGAGTATAAATTGTGTAGTAATTTGGCTAATAAATCAAATTTTCAGCACTTTGGTTCTTTGTTAAAGATGTTCTTTTAGTTAAAAATTCCTCCGTTATTTTAAGTTTATTTTGTTATCTAATATGGATAGATATTCATAGTAAACCAACTTTATAGAAAAAAAAGCCAAAAGCAAGAAGAGAAAAAATGATTCAGGAAATGATTAAAAAAATGACAGATAGATAAAAATAAAAATTTAATAAGTCATTACTTACTACACTTTATTTAATTCTACATTTTCTATAATCCAATTTTCTTCATTTAGGCTATCCTTCATTGTAGCTCTTAATTGACTCCTAACATCTTCTTTTGCCCACTCTATTAAATCTTCTGTCGATATATCAAAATCCAGATCCGTATACTCTACCGTAAAGATTTTTTGATACCATTCTGGACCAGAACCTTTTCTTATAGAAACAGGAATAGTAAATAAATACATAAGTTGGTTATTAGATAAGATTGCTATTCAAAAATACCTATAATTCTGTTTTTTTAATTCTTGATTATTTACTAAAATTTGATTATTAATTATATTCATTATAGGTAAACCATATTTTTTTTACGTTTCTGTATTGATTTAATTATTTGATAAACACATATTTATGATTTTTTTTGTTTAATTTGAAGCTTATAGTTACTTAATCTGATGTTTTTTATTTGAAAATCTTTTAAAAAAGATGGTTTTTTCCGCATTTTTTACACTAAAAAGGAGACGAAAACACATTAAAATTAACAAAAATAGGATAGAGTTTTTTTAAAAATCTAACATTATAAAAAGCATTCCATTTTATGTTGATTTAGCTATAGCTGTGAATCTAAATCTATAAATGAAGAAGTAGGAATTAATGAACAAGAAAAATTCTAAGTTGACAAAGAAGAGATCGTTCCCCAAGGGATAGGGGTTAACAGAATCATTAATATTTTAATTATTATAGGTGTTGAGGTAGCTGCCATAGCACCTTTTATTTATATTTTTTTCCGAAAAGAATCTTCCGTAAAAATGTTTGGTTTCCCTAATAATATACGAGTTTTTCCGCTTTCAATTGGATTACCTATCTCTTTTTATTGCTTTTTTTCAAATTTTTTAGAGTCAAAAGACTATAAAAATTCTATAAGAGCAGGCAGTATCTGCCTTCTTTTTACATCTACCTTTTTATTATTTGCACATTTTGGTATCGGGACGACTTTGATGTTTTTATTATGAGGCAATGGTTGTAGCTTCCTCTTTTACTAGTTTTGATAAACTAAGAATGTAACAGAAAAGAACCCTGTAACTGGTCGTTTACGGTTCTTAGAGTTGTTAGATCAAATCGACCCGGATTAATTTTGTGTACTGCCCCCAATCTCGAAAATAAATACACCCAGAACCTCTGCTTATACTTTTTTAACCAAAATTATTTTCATTAGGAAACATATAAAAATCACTTCTTACGGATTTCCGTATATATTTATTACGGAAAAACCATAAATTCGCCTTTTGTGAAATATATTTCACAAAAAAAACAAGAGTGTCGGAAAATGAAACTTTTAATACTTAGTTTTGCAATATCATAGTATACAGAATAGTATAAAAATGATAATGATAAAAAAAACATGAAAAATATTTTTCTATTTCAAAAAATCAAAACAGGGAAACTTAAAATAAAATATTTCAATTTTAATTGTTTGATTTTAAAATAGTTGATTATTTAAAACAAAACTTAAATGAGTGAAAACACCCTTTTTTAACAATATCTATTTTTATATAAAAGGGGGTTTTTCCCTGTTTTAACTATTGTTTAACAATATGGTAAATTGTATTTTTGTCGCGTAATGGTACAATATTAAAATAGTAATAAAAAATTTTATATATACCCTTGCAAGCCCAAATGCCCCAAAATAAAACCTATATGCATATAAAACTACGCAGTAACCTTCTTGTGTATGTTAAAAAACTATCTATACCAGTCTTAGATAGTTGTATAACTATACATGATTTTTATAAAGGTATTCCTTTCAACAGTTTTGCTTTACCCTCCCATTTTAGGATGAATGTAAAACATTTTTGTATAGTCTTGTTATTTATCCCTATGCTAATATTGGGATCTACAATTCCTATAAAAAAAGAAAAAGATACACTAACTACTCCAGCAGCAGTTTCTATTTCAGAATTACCTGCAAACCAGTTTGTACAATTGCCGGAACTGGATAAAAAATTTCCGATCCAAAACTTGGTAAACAAAATTACTTCACCAGAATTTACTTTTAATACTATAAAAAGTGAATTTCCTTTGTTCTCAGAAGATGTTGAGAAAGCCAAGGCAGAGGCAAAAGCAGGTTTCAAAGAAATAGATAGTACCGGTAGGTGGATCGGTTCTTTTCGTAACGAGGATATTCAAGTACTGCCCGTTGGTATTAGCCATGAGGTAAACGGGGTAACCTACCAATTAGGGTTTGTTAAAGCAGAATTTAATACAGAATATACAGAGCTTACGGTTTTTGTAAAAGTTATTATTCCGCAGCAGGACGATAAAGGAAAACCTACAGAGCTCCTTTTTGGAGCCAATAATGTTAAACTTTCCCATCAGGGAGGTATCATAGGCGATGCCAACTTAGTATTATTAGGCGATGTATTTATACCTTTTAATGGAGGCAACTGGTTATTGATACTAAAAGGAGGGCTTAATTATAAAACCGGGGATACACAAAACAAAACATTTGTTACCATTAATTGTGATGGGGTAAAAGAAATGGGTATCGAAGGTGAAGTTCAGTTTTCCCGAAATATGATTTTACCGGTGGACCCTACCGGAAAACTATTACCAGAAACGGTTACGTATACAGGAGCAGTCAAAGAACCCATACAAATACCCAACAGGGTCACTGGTGCTTTTAGGGCTGTAGCTTCCGATTGGAACGATCTTATTGTAGAGATTAGTCTTTCTCCTTTTGTTTTAGCAAGTCAACCTGATAAATTCATGTTTTCGGTTAATCAGGCAGTTTTTGATTTTAGTGACCTTAGGACAGAAAATGTCAATTTTCCACAACACTATTATGATAATGGACTTTTACTGCCTAATGCAAATGCTTGGCGGGGCGTATATGTAGAATCTTTAAAAATAGGAATGCCCAAAGAGTTTAAAACAAAAGAGAGTGTTTCAGAAAAGAACAGGATAACTTTTGAGGCTGCCAATCTATTAATTGATACGTATGGAGTTTCCGGGTATTTTTCAGCAGAAAATATAATCCCCCTTAAATCTGGCAGGACTTCAGAGTCCAAAGCTTGGGCATATTCTGTAGATAAAATAGGGATCGAATTGGCCTCAAACCGATTAATTGGGGCGGATTTTGAGGGGCAGATACTACTTCCGATTTCAGACAAAGAAGGCAGCAATACACAAGCAGGAGCAGATGGTAAAATGGGGCTGGGATATGCTGGTATTATTTCAGAGGACGAATATGGATTGGTGGTATCGACACTAGATACATTGAGTTTTGATGTATTTAAAGCAAAAGCACAATTATTACCAAATTCTTCGGTAGAGCTAATGGTAATCGATGGTAATTTTAGGCCCAAAGCGGTTTTAAATGGTCGCATGGCAATTTCTGCCAGCCAAAAAGAATCCTTAGCAAATGAAGGGCAAACGTACACTACTGGTGAAGGGGATGAAGAAAAAAAACATACCGTGCAATTTAAAGGGATAGAATTTCAAAATCTTGTGCTTCAAACCACGTCCCCAATTATTCAGGTGGATTATTTTGGGTACAAAGATGAGGTGAAGATCGCGAACTTTCCTGTGTCCATAGGTAATATTGCTTTTATGTCCAATGAGTTTGAGGCCGGGATAGAGTTTGATTTGATGATCAACCTGATGGGCAAAAAGGACAAAGGCTTTGCAGGCGATGCCCGTTTAGGGATTTTTGGAAAGTTTCAGGAAGAAAACTATAAGCAACGATGGAAATATGAACGACTCCATCTATCCAGAATTAATATAGCAGTCAATATGGGGGCTATAGAGCTCAAAGGAGGCCTGGAACTTATGAATAATGATCCTATCTACGGGAACGGTTTTTCTGCCGAGATCGAGGGTAAGTTTGGTAAATTTGGACCCTTAACCTGTAAAGCAATTTTTGGAAAAAAAGACTTTCGATATTGGTATGTGGATGCAGCGGTACATGGGTTGAAAATACAAGTAGGTCCCATACAGATATCCGGATTTGCAGGAGGCGCATTTTATAAAATGACCAGAAGACCAAATGCAGGGCCAGATTTTTCTCCATCAGGGCTATCGTATATCCCAAGTGAAAACTCTAATTTGGGTGTAAAAGCAATGGTGTTTGGTGCTATTGGAGATGAAAGTGCAATAGCAGTTGGAGCTGGCTTTGAAATAGAATTCAACAATAAAGGAGGTGTAAACAGGTTGGGCTTTTTTGGGGAAGCTCAGGTCATGAAAGCATTCAATTTTCCAAACCCTGTGGGAAAACTTACCGACAAACTTAGCGGGATGGTGGATAGCGAACTCGTAAATGGAGTAATGGATAGCAAGACTGGAAAAACATTTTTGAATAAAGCAGATACAGAATATGATGCTGAAATTGTAGGAAAGGTTTCTATTAGTGCCAAAATGGGGATGGAATTTGATTTTGTAAACGATTCTTTTCATGCAAGTTTGGATCTTTATGTAAATGTTCCGGGAGGGATAGTCCAAGGACGGGCATCGGGAGGTCGTGCAGGATGGGGAGTCATCCATGTCTCTCCAGACGAATGGTATGTGCATTTTGGGACTCCAACAGATCGTTTGGGGCTAAAAATGGGAATAGGATCTTTTGCTATAGAAACAGGAGGGTATTTTATGATGGGTGACCGTATTCCCGGTAGCCCGCCACCACCGCCAGAAGTTGCAGAAATATTAGGTGTGGATGCAGATGAGCTGGATTATATGCGGGATCTAAATGCATTGGGCGAAGGAAGGGGGTTTGCTTTTGGGGCAGATTTTAAAATAGATACAGGGGATATGAATTTCCTGATTCTTTACGCACGTTTTCAGGCAGGGGTAGGATTTGATATTATGTTAAAAGATTATGGAGATGCCCGTTGTGTTGGAAAAGGGGATCAAATAGGTATTAATGGCTGGTATGCCAACGGGCAATCCTACGCCTATTTACAAGGAGAATTAGGGATTAATATCAAGTTGTTTTTTATTAGAAAAAAAATCCCGATTATCAAGGGAGGGGCCGCTATCTTGATGCAAGGTAAAGGACCAAACCCGTTTTGGTTTAGAGGATATGCAGGAGGGTATTATGATCTCTTGGGAGGATTGGTAAAAGGAAGTTTTCGATTTAAAATCACTATAGGAGAAGAGTGCGAACTCGATAATGCCTCTCCTTTGGGAGGAATAAAAATGATCACAGACCTTACTCCTAAAGACGGAGATGGCGATGTGGATGTTTTTGCAGCACCACAAGCAGCCTTTGCCATGCGGGTAAACGAACCCATAGTGATTCCTGAAGATGATGGGGATAAAACCTATAAGGTAATTCTGGAAAAATTCAATGTTGTAGATGCAACCGGTAAAGAAATTGTTGGATCTGTAGAGTGGGGACGTATGAATGACCGCGTCACTTTTATCTCAGAGGATATTCTACCTCCCGATACTAAACTAAAAGTTACGGCAGAAGTTAGCTTTCAGGAAAAAATAGATGGGGTTTTTAGAACCATAATGGTAGATGGTCAAAAGGCTATCGAAACAGAAGAACGTAATTTTACCACAGGTGGTGCACCAGATCATATCCCATTGCATAATATTCAATATTCGTACCCGGTAGTAGATCAGCAATTGTTTTATCCGGGAGAATACGGTACCGGTTATATACAGTTGCAACGTGGACAAGATTATTTGTTTGATACTACCCAATGGCAAAGTATAGTAAAATATATAGACGAAACAGGAGATATTCAGGAATCCGAATTTGGGTACAATACCACAGATAACAAAGTAAGCTATACACTTCCTAAAGTTGGCAAAGAAACAAAATACCTGATGTCTATTGTAAGTTCACCAAAAAGTTCCAGAGGCTCTTCTAACGGGCGTACCACTACCCAAAAGAAAGAGTATGGAAATGACAATACAGTAGAGATAAGAAAAAACCAAGCAGAAAATGTGCTAAAAGAAGGGGAAATAGAACGATTGGGCTATGAGTTTAAGTCCAGTAAACACAAAACCTTTGCACATAAAATAAATGCTATTTCTTTTACGGATTACAGTATTGGCAAGATTAATTCGGATGTTATTTTCTTGTTTAACCGGGCTTCAAATTATGAAGGTTTTGATTTGGTGGAATTACAAGGCAATCCATATTCAGAAGATAAAGCCTTAGTAACCCGGGAAGCACTTTTAACAGACACTTATTTTAAAGAAGATATCAACCCAATACTATATAATACCTATCCTGTTGCAGGAAAATACCAAATAACAAGAAGGGAAACGGACATATTGGGAGTGCCCCCAAAAAGAGCATTGCCTATAGAGATAGATTATATTATAAGTTTAGAGAATGATGTGAAAAGAAACATGATAGAAACCCATTTTCCATACCGGTATAATTTGGCAAGAATTTATAAAGAAGACTTTGTAGACCTAAGAGATCAGGTATATAGTGATTTCACAAAAGGGATAATAAATAGCCAACATCCGGCTATGTCATTGACCAATGCAGCATATTACTTTATGAGATATGGTAAATATAAAATCAGATTGAGCTATATCTTACCGGGTGGAATAAAAGGGACCGAGGCTACAATTGATTTCAAAAACCCATTAAAATTTAGATAATGCGCACCTGTTTATTTTTAATACTTGCATATTTGTTTTTGGTTAGCGGGAGCCTTTATTCGCAAGATGTGGCTGAGGATATCCCGTCTGTTAAAGTTATTGCCAGAATAAGCTCCAGCCAAGTTACATTACGTTGGGCGGTAACAAGCCCATCGGCATGGTTAAAGGCAAATACTTATGGGTATATTATAGAGCGGTTTACCATAAAAAGGGACGGGAAACAATTGGATACAGCCGAAAAGAAAGTGGTAACACCTAGCCCGATCCTGCCAAGACCAATAGCCGAATGGGAAAGTATTGTGCAAGAAAACGATTATGCAGCCATTCTTGCTCAGGCATTATACGGAGAGAGTTTTGAGGTAGAAGAAATGCAAGGGGGATTAGCACAGATTATCAATAAATCCAAAGAAATAGAACAACGTTTTTCTTTTGCCCTATTTGCTGCGGACCTTAATTTTGAAGCAGCAAAACTAGCAGGACTAGGCTATGTCGATACCGATGTTAAAGAAAATGAAGATTATTTTTATACAGTAAAAACGGCAATCCCTACCGATTTGTTACCTGTTAAAGAAGGGAGCGTGTTTGTTGAAACCAGTAAAAGAGAAGAGCTGCCACAACCCATAGATCTTATTGCTATAGGAGACGATAAAAGTATATTGCTCACCTGGGAATATGAAATGTTTAAAACCGTATTCACTTCCTATTATCTGGAGCGTTCAGAAAACGGTACAGATTTTACCCGTTTAGGGGATACCCCATTGGTAAACCTGAATGATAAGCCCGAAAGCCCATCCAAACGCATGTTTTATGTAGATACCTTATCTCAAAATGATAAAACATATTATTACAGGGTAAAAGGAATTTCTCCTTTTGGGGAAGAAAGTCCTGCATCCAAAATAGTATCCGCACAAGGAGTTAAAAAACTTTCTGCCGTACCTCATATTTCCAAATATAAATTTGATGAGCTAGGGAGGGTTGTCATTACATGGGAATTTCTAAAAGAAGCAGAAAAAGAAATCACGGGGTTTGAACTCAATTGGGCAGCCCAAGAAAAAGGCCCTTATAAAGTAGTAAAATCCGGAATTTTGCCGAATATACGTGAAACGGTGTACCCAGAACCAGAACCCTCTAATTATTTTAGGGTTACTGCAATAGGAAAAAATAACCAAAAAACCACTTCTTTAACTGCATTTGTGCAAACTATAGATTCGATACCCCCGGCGATGCCTGTAGGTTTAACGGGAACAATAGATACTCTGGGGATTGTAAAATTACAATGGGATGCCAATACCGAAAAGGATATGTTAGGCTATAGAGTATTTAGGGGCAATCTGGAAAAAGAGGAAGTATCACAGCTTACTGTAGGACCAATTGCGCAGACAACATTTATTGATACGGTGCAGGTAAAATCTTTAAACAGTAACGTTTTTTATCAGGTTGTAGCGGTGGACCAACGGTTTAACATGTCCGACTATTCAGAAAAGCTAAGTCTTAAAAAACCAGATGTAGTACCACCTTCCTCCCCGGTATTCTCGGGATATAAAGTAAACCAAGAAGGCGTTGTTCTTACATGGATCAATAGTAGTAGTGATGATGTTAAATATCATAAATTGTACCGTCAACTTAGTACAGAAGCCCATAAAGGCTGGCAGGTGATCCACCAAACCGATACGATAACGACCTATACCGATCCTACCGTAAAAACCGGGCAGAAATATAGGTATGCCATTTTTGCAGAAGATGAATCTGGTTTAATTTCTTTACCCTCTACCCCCATATCGTTAACAGTTCAAAAAAATAAACCAATACAAGTAATTAAAAATTTTACAGGGTTTGCAGATAGGGTTGGATATAAAATAGACCTGTCCTGGAAAACAATCGAAGATACTGTAATAGAGGTTTTAATTTATAGAAATGAAGAAGGAGAAGTACCAACATTGTGGAGGCAATTGCCCGGGGACATACAAAAGGTGGAAGATACCGGTGTAAGCCCTAACATAAAATATACCTATCAACTTAAAGCCATTTTAAAAAATAGTGGATATAGTACGATAGAAACAGTGAATATAATGTTTTAGAGTATGAAGAAAATAGTAATAATTATATGTGTTCTTTTTGCAACAGCAATCCCACATGCACAAGTAAAGTATTTGGTGAGCGCTCATGGAGATGCACACCATAGTAAAAATGCCCATTGTGCAGAAGTTGGGTTTGATATTATCCTTAGTGATGGAGATGTAAGAAACATTTATAAAAGAAGTTATGGCACAGAACCTTTTAGGATAGATTTTGATAAGGAAATATCTGTCCCGGATAATGTAACTATTCACAAGATTGTGGCATGGGCTTCCCGTCGTATTAAAAGTAGTTGTAAAGGGGATCGACCAAATAGTTCGATAGATTTCCCACTACAGTATCCTTATACTTGTTTTTATTCAACAACTGCTGATCATAGAACAGATCTGTTTGGGAATGCATTATGGTTTGCAGATATTACTATTAATGCAGAACCTTTGGTAGAAGTTTTATCTCCTGGGATCAGTGATTTTTTGCCGTTAGATCAAAAAATAAACGTAAATGCAATTTCTGGTTTTCCAGAAAGGTTAAGTGTTTATACCTGGCAATATAGTATAGATAATGCGGTAAGTTTTCAGGATGTACCTGCTGCCTTTAATGGTACATCTACTATACAGGTAAATGCCCAAGATATCCTTGGAGCTTCTGCACAATCCTATTTGGGAAAACAGATTCAATTTAGAATAAGTTCGTGTAATGATCGCAGGTATTCTGCACCCAGAACGTATACTATAGTGCCATCTGCTCCTACGTTTTCTGCTAAGCAAGAATTTTTCACCAGTTGTTATGATAGCGGGGATGGGAGTGTGCGCTTTACATTTTCAAGAGAATTGTTTCCAGGAGAAGAGTTAAGCATAGCATCCTCGGTAGGATCGCCTACCTTTCCTTCAACACCAAAGCTATCCGTATTACAAGTCAATCCCGATACCGGTAAGCGGGATAGCTATACTTTAGAAGGTTTGCTGCCAGGCGATTATGAAGCGACAGTTTTGGGGTTTTACGGAAGGTTCAATACCTATACAGAGAGTAGCGGACATTTTATGAAATTTACGATTCAAAAACCTCAGGTTGTAGAAATAGAATCTGTGGCAGGAACAAATAGTCGATGTAATGATGGAGATACTAATGAAAACAATAATAATGATGGAGAAATATTAATTACCGCAAAGGGGGGAAACCCGGGAGTGTTCCGGTACGCCTATAGAACGGTTGGGGGAACATTCTCTGCATGGGCAGATTTTAATGCAGGTGCACAACATAGGATTACCGATGTAAAGCCCGGGGATTATGAAATAAAAGTAAAGAAAGTATTAAGTGGCAGAACTGGGGAGTGTATTGCTCGTGAACTAAACAGTAGTAATGAGCCTACCTCTGTGGTTAAAATAGTACCTGTAACGATTACAGAACCCGATGCCCCATTGCAAATAGCCTATACTTTGCTTAACGAACCCAGGGCTTTTGGCTTTAAAGACGGAAGGATCAAAGCCAGGGTTTTTGGAGGAACAACATTTGGGAATGGTAGCTATCGGTTCGAGTGGAAAAATGAAGCAGGTCAAATCTTAAATACGGTACATACAGAAGTGCTTCCAGATAACCAGGGATATGCGGTTACCTTACATTCTGTTGGTGCCGGGACATATTACTTAAACGCCTGGGATGCCAAATATGGGGAAGCTACTTATCAAACAGGTTGTTTTCAGGTAAATTCAGATTATAAACTGGAGCAGCCAGATCCCTTAACAGTTACAATAAAAGTGTTTAATCCTATTTCCTGTAATATAACCAATGTGTATAGTGATGGAGTGGATTTTAATGATCCTTTGGGGATACCAGACCAGTTTCAGGATGGAGCTTTGGTAGCGCATGTAAAAGGAGGGGTAGCTTTTCCAAAAACAAATGCAAATTCGGGAGAATGCAGGGATAATTTTATGCCATATTGCTATCGGTGGAAGAAAAATGTAGGAGGAACATGGCAGGATATAGCAGTAAACGATAGCATTATTAAAAACCAAAGTGTTGGTACTTATGCATTAAATATAGAAGATAAAAACGGGATTATATTGGCTACTTACGAAGAATTTATTAGCCCGGACGGATCAAGGGAATATAGAGTGGTTACCGAAATAGATAGTACCAAATACTTACCCCAACCAGATAAATTAGAAATCTCTTTTACCAGTACTGTCGTGACTTGTTTAAGTGGTAAGGACGCGCAGGCAACAGCTATGGTAACTGGGGGCACAAAGCCATATACTTATGAGTGGAGCACAGGGGAAACTACATCTACCATTACAGACCTTATTGCAGGAACGTATTTGGTTTTTGTTACCGATGCCAAAGGGTGCCAACTAGAAGGTAGGGTGAACATAATACAACCGAATGGTTTAGAGGTTAGTCCAGTGTCTATAGTAAACCCAACCTGTTTTGAGGGGAATGATGGTAAAATTGAAGTAGGGATAACCGGGGGGAACCCTCCTTATAATTATGTATGGAATACAGGGAGTACTACAACATCTATGGATGGGTTATCCTCTGGAACCTATAGGATCGAAGTAACCGATACCAAAGGATGTAAAGCATTTTATGAAGTACAACTTACAGATCCCGACCCTATTATTGTTGCTATAGAAAAAAAACGTTCTCTTTGTGGGGATCAATCCCTTATCCTTGATATTGCAATAGAGGATCCAGGAGCTGTTTACTCTTGGTTTAGTGAAAATGGGTTTACAAGTACAGATAGTACTATAGAAATATCTAAAACAGGAATATATACAGCAACTATAACCAGTAGCCTTGGCTGTATAGGAACAGGGAGTATAGAGGTCGAAGTTTTGGATATTCCCATAGATGCTCATTTTTTAATTGCTACACAAGCTTATGCAAATCAAGAAGTAATCCTAATCAATATTAGTGAACCTATAGGAGAAACCGTAACATGGACGGTTCCTGATGGAGTTGAAATTATTTCAGAAAGTAAAGAAGAATTAGTGTTTACTATTGAAAAAGAAGGTCCTTATGACATTAACCTAAGATCCTATCAAAAGGACTGTTATCAGGATTATACAAAAACTATTCTGGTAGAACCAGCAATTCAAACTCCAGAGGTATCTTCTTCATCAGGAGATTTTATCGAAGAATTTATAGTGTTTCCTAACCCAAATGGAGGTGCATTTAAAACAAAAGTAAGTTTAGCTGAAGATGCTAATATTACCATAAAAATAATAGATCTTTTGTCAGGAGCAACAATTCATGAACGTTCAGAGAAAAATAACCGGGACTTTTTACTGGACTATTCTGTAACAGCACCGGCAGGAGTATATTTAATATTATTAGAAACCCCAAAAGGCACAGCAGTGCGCAAGTTGGTATTTGAGTAGAGGACTTTGCGAGATGGAAATAAGAAACAGAGAAGCAAAGATGTAGAGAAGCAAAGAAGCAGAGAAGCAGAGAAGCAAAGAAACAAAGATACAGAGAAGCAAAGAAGCAGAGAAGTAGAGAAGTAGAGAAGTAGAGAAGTAGAGAAGCAGAGAAGTAGAGAAGTAGAGAAACAGAGAAACAGAGAAGCAAAGAAGCAGAGAAGCAAAGAAACAAAGATACAGAGAAGCAGAGAAGCAGAGAAGCAAAGAAGTAGAGAAACAGGGAAAAACTTAGCGTCTTTGATTCTTAGATTCTTTGAAACTTTGAGTCTTTGAAATTAAAAGATCAGATAGTAATGAGCACATTTAGAGATTTAAAAATTTGGGAGAAAGCAATGGATATCGTGACAAAAGTATATAGAGATACCAATGATTTTCCAAAAGAAGAAATTTATGGACTGACTTCTCAGATAAGAAGAGCGTGTGTTTCTATACCAAGTAATATTGCCGAAGGGTATGGTAGAAAGGGTAAAAAAGAATATGTAAGATTTTTGAATATTGCTATGAGTTCACTATTCGAAGTACAAACGCAATTAGAAATTTCAAAAAATTTAAAATATAGCTAAATTAATATGAAATGGCATAAAAGATTTATAAAGGAAAAAATTGAAGTTCAAGGCAAAAAACGCAGTCATAGCAGAGCTATGACGAGTATTTTTAACGTAGAAATTCGATTTTTTACTAGAAAGATTAATGTTATTTTATGTTGATTTAGCTATATATAAGTGAAGATAAATTTGAAACTATGTATGAAGAAACAAGAGAATTAGAACGTATGCTATCCAGTTATAACAGGAAAGTAGAAAGTTCCATATAATAGCAGAATCTCAAACATCTGTGCGTCTCAGAGCCTTTGCGACTTAGATTCTTTGAACTTTTGCATCTCTGAGTCTTTGCATCTTTGAGTCTTAGATTCTTTAAACAAAAAAAATGGATAAAATAATTTACATATTAATTTCACTAGTACTTCTGGCAGGTTGCGCCAAAGAAGAAGCAGTGCCGGTTGTTGTGGATTTTGAGTTCGAAGTTTTTAACGAAGATTTCTCTATACCCGTGCAAATAGTATTTTTTAATAGAACAGAAGGAGGAGAAGATTACGAATGGAGTTTTGAAGGAGGGGTACCATCCAGATCCGTAAACCGTAATCCCGGGGTAATACAATATGACACAAAAGGAGTATATAAAATAGAACTTACCGCAAGTAACCAGGATGGATCCAGGGACACAAAGGTTATAGAAATACAGATAGACGATCCGGTAGTAATAGATTTTGAAGTTACCAATCTGGTAGATAATTTTTCTCCCGCTAGGTATGTTATACAAAACAACTCCTCTGGGGTAGATACTTTTTCATGGACTTTTGAAGGGGGTACACCAGCTACATCTTTGGTTAAAGACCCGGGGGAAGTAACTTTTATAGAACCGGGAGAACACAAAATCACTTTAGAAATAAGTAATGGCAGGGAAACGTATGATCTGCAAAAAACAGTTACGGTAGCTCCTCTTTTAGTATCTGATTTTGAGTATATCATTGCTTTTGAAGATGATGATTATCAAGTGCCAGCGCGTATACAGTTTAAAAACACATCCATTAGTGCCACAGGGTATCAATGGGATTTTGAAGGAGCTTCCACATTAACCTCTACAGAAGAGAACCCAGAAATTGTTTTTACACAAGAAGGAAAACATTCGATCATTCTAACCGCATTTAATGGTAAAGAAACAAAGGTAATGCGTAAGGAAATAGAGTTTTTTAAAAATACCAATTTAAGAGAAATAAAAGATATAAAATTAGGAATAAACACTGCGCATAGCTCTAATACCCTGGGTGCTTTTTATAGTGTTGTAGACCGTAAAGTATATACAGGTCAAGAAGTAACCCCAGAAATAGAACAACGTATCGACCTTGTTTTTTTTGGACTAAGCAGTACGTTTAGCCGTAATAGATTTGTAAGCCCACACAAAATTTCCGAAACTACTTTTGATGTGTTTCAGAATCCTAAAAGCACTATTTTTATCAATTCGCAAGAGCTATGTGGTTGTGCGGCATCTTTATCGGTTTCGCAATACGATATGATACAAGATGACGCATTATTAAAGACTTTAACGATACAAGAAACCCCGGGGGGATTACAGGATTTTGATAACACGATACAACCAAGAATCGTTCTTTTTCAGACCCAAGAAGGAAAAAAGGGAGCGATTAAAATCAAGGATTTTGTAAACGACGGACAAAACTCGTATATACTAGTAGATATAAAAATTCAAAAACAATAAATTATTTAATAACTAATAAAAAAAATGATTAAAATAAAAACATCCAGTAAACAACTTTTTAAAATTCCTGTTCTAATGGCTTTTATGGCATCCTTTTTATTCTCTTGCTCAAGTGATAGTGGTGATACAGATATCCCACCTTTTCAAGGAGATATAGAAATAAAACAAGTTATGGCAAATAAAGTTACGATTAGATTAAATGGGTCGACCACTAGTGGTATTTCTTATGGTGTTAGAGAAGAAGGGGAAAGTGCATACATAAAAACACCTACTTCTTTAGGAGAGGTAGTAATAAATGATCTTCTTCCTGCAACAAAATACGAGTTAACCCTTTTTGCTAATGAAGTCCCTGATTTTACTTATAAGGTTATAAAATTTACAACGCCGCCATTTAATACTATTGAAGATAAAAATTCAAAAATACCTAATAGGGTATTTAATTACTATTCTGAAAAAGGTTTTAAACATAGTCTAAGGCCAGATGTTTTTAATGAAAATGCCAATATAAAGTTCTTTTTTATTGATCAGGAAGATTCAAACAAAACAATTGAACTTACATATACTTATGCTAATGGATTGATCAATTTTACTGTTCCCGAAAATAGCATTTCTAGCGAACCATATCAAGAAGTAAAAGGCTATTATTTAGGGTACAAACTAGGAAATGAAAACATTGAAAAATTAAATTATGAAAATGACTTAAATGCTTTTATAACTTTTGCTGTATTTAATCCTGATCCTAAAATAACCGGTGTTAACTATATTAAAGAGGATAGGTGTTCGGGAAAGAAGGAATATAGACTTAATTTTTCTGGATATTTTTTCAGTAATTTATTCGAAGATCGTTATAATTACTATTTCGATACCTCTACAATTTTTATTACCAGACTTGATGATCAAAGCGAAATCGTATTACAAGAAAAAAGTATAGATTGTATTACTTACTACAGAAGTGTAAATTCTAATATTGTATCTCCTTTTGGGTTGAATTATCTGCATATAGTTAAAACAATTGAGTTACATTATCCAGATATTGATGCAAGTGGGGTTAAATTTACTAAAGGGGATTACAAAATGAAAATAACCTTTTCTAGCAATGAGGTAAACAATTTTTATGAAACCAATACTTTTCTGTTTACTCTTCCATAAAAAAATGTAGATGATTAAAATAACCAAATACTACTTTTTATTAACCATACTTCTGTTCTCTATTGGGGGATATGGACAACTTTTTCCGGTTAATATTACCCCACAGGTCATCCCGCCGTATAGCCTAAAGTTATCGGAGTACAGTACATCGGTATCCGATAAGCTTATCCTTAATACATTGCTTATAGACATAACAGAATCTAATTTACCAGTACGTTTTAAGCTTTATATCGAGAATAACGCAGGATTATCCATACAAAGTACAGAGGTGGTTATTGGTGCAAATCCTATTTTTTTGGATGGTGGTGTTCCGGTTCGATTAAGTAATTTGGATTTACAGCCTTATTTTGCACTTCAGAACCTAAAAGGGATTACCCCACAACAATATAGTGTTCCTTTACCCGAAGGATTATATCGTTTTTGTTTTGAGGCATACGATGCCCAATCAGGACGACGGGTTTCCCGCAAGAGTTGCGCTACTGTATATCTGGTACTTAATGATCCCCCATTTCTAAATATTCCAAATCGTGGAGAACAAGTATCTATGCGGGATCCACAAAATATTATTTTTCAGTGGACCCCACGACATTTGAATGCTACCAATGTAGAATATGAATTTACCTTAGCAGAACTTTGGGATGACCAAATGGACCCACAAGCTGCTTTTTTGGCAAGCAGACCTATATATCAAACCACAACCTATGCCACTACCTTACTATACGGTCCGGCAGAAACTCCTTTACTGCCCGATAAAAAGTATGCTTGGCGGGTACGCGCTATGGTAAATGATGGTATTAGTGAAACTTCGGTATTTAAGAACAATGGTTATAGTGAGATTTACCATTTTACCTATGCCGATAATTGTGTAGAGCCCGGGTATGTATTAGCAGAAGCAATAGGAACAACAAAAGAAAAGATTCTTTGGCAAGGAGTGGACCATTTACGATATACCATACAATATCGCAAAAAAGATGTGGAAAATGCTGTATGGTTTGATACTGGTACAGTAAATCAATACACGACCATTCATAACCTAAAGCCAGGAACAACTTATGAGTTTAGGGTAGGAGGACAATGTTTGGATAATGGAGCCTTTACCTACTCCCAGATTTATGAGTTTACGACAATGGTAACACCAAGTGAGTCCGTAACCTATAATTGCGGGATTACCCCAGAGTTGGTGATAGTAAATAAAAACCCTTTAGAGACTTTAGTAATTAATGATGTGTTTACTGCGGGGGATTTTCCTGTAACCGTAAAAGAAGTCGAAGGGGCTAACGGATATTTTTCTGGTTGGGGATATATTGTAGTACCATATTTGCAGGATACCAAGCTTAAAGTAAGTTTTAACAACATACAGATTAACACCGATTATCAATTAACCAGTGGTATTGTAATTACAGATTATGATGAGAATTGGGGAGGTGTAGATGATATAGGGAATGAGCTGGATGTGTTGCAGGATCTAATTGTTTTAAGTACTCAGGCAATTACAGTAATCAAAGAAGAGCTGGATAATGTGGTAGCAATCGTTAAAGATAATCTAGATACCAATCAGCAGACCAGACTTACCCAAGAGTATTTTCAAGAGATAATTGATGATCCCAATAATGGGTTAACAAAAGAGGATAGGGACAAACTACAGGAGTTTGTGGACGATAAAGACAAGGTAAAGCAGATCGTTGAAAAGGCAAAAGAAGACTTTGCAAGTGGAAAGAATGATGCTATAATTAAAGAAAATTTCACTTCTAATTTTAAGGATACTCAAAATGCAGAGATATCGGCTGAAACTTTCTTTACCATAGTAGAGCAATTTGAGCCTAACAATAACCCAAATTCAAATACCATTGTTTATCTGTCCCCTGCAGGAATACCTATAACATTGCCTAAAAATGCAATCCCAAGGTTTTTGCAAAACAATACTTTAAAAGTAGCAAAAGGGGTGTTAAGTGGGTTTACTTTAGATAACAAAATTTATAACGGGTATTTTGCCAAAGGGGTTTTTAAAGGGTATAAACTAGAAAAAGGCGGGGAACCGTATGAGTTTCCTGCCATTACTACCTCTGGAAACATTAAAGTAGTTATTGGCTTAAAAACACCGTATTTACAATGCGATGTGATTTTTCTGGAAGGAGAATATTCCTCCTCTTCTGTAAATAAAACAGGAACAGGAAATTTACTTGTAGAAACCCAAATTACATTTATAGGTCAATCAAAAGGGCTGTCAGAACTTTCTGCCAGTTATTCTACCTGCTTGCCAAACGTTAGTAAAGTTTCATTTGACAAGTACGTTTTAGGGTATTACAACTATTTTGATAAGGGAGGGTTTTTAAGAATTGTCGCTAATGATTCGGGAGGGATTAGCTATATATATGCTATATCTAATACCGAAGGTGGGGCAGATTTTTATCAATACAACCCAAAATCAGGAAAATGGTATGTTTTTACAAAACCTCCTGTAGATTGTTTATCCTGTGATCTTAATAAAATGTTTGCCGCATTATATGATCCTTCGGCTATTGGGCATTTTGTGTTGGATACCGCAGGGATGATACCCTTGTTTGGAGAAGCTTTTGATGCCATTAACGGGGTTTGGTATTTAATAGAAGGCGATGGCACAAACGCAGTAATTTCTTTTGCTTCTACCATACCTTTGGTATATGCTACCTCGGCTAAGTATATAGGAAAAATAGTAAAACTTGCTGATGGTTCGTATACAATGATTAAATTTGGGGATCAGGCGAGCAAGCAGTTTTTAGAAAATGTAAAACGTATTGATCTCGATGCCGATGGATTAAAAGTTCTTAACAAGGATCTGGCAAATAAAGAGTTTGCAGAAGCGATTATCAGGAATCCAGACTTGGTTGATGCGTGGAAAATCCTTGATGATGCAGGAGTGGATGATGTACTAAGAAGAAATGTTGATGAACTAGAACTTGTTGGCAAGAATATTGATGAAATTAAAAAAGCTGGAGGATATAAAGCTTGGAAAGATATCAATAACGCGGGGGGTTGGAAAATTACACAAAAAATTAAGAATAAATATCCAAATGAAGCATTACCAAAAGATGGAGAACTTTGGGGAATAGCAAAAATTGAAAATGGGTTGATAAATCCTATAGGAAATAAAGGAAAAACATTTAATGAAGTAGACTTTGTAATTACAATAAAAGGTGAGTTAAAGATTGGTAAAAAACATCACTTTTTAGGAAATGCAAGTGATGTTGAAGCCGCTGGAACTTTGAAAGTTGTAAATGGTAAAGTGAAGAAAATATCAAATGCATCTGGACATTATTTTCCATCAATACCAGAAGCAGAAAAATTTCCTCAAATATTTCGTCAACTTGGAATTGATACTAAAAACGCCTCTTTGGAAATCTTATATGAAGATAATCTTGGAAATGTAAAAACAATTATTAAATTTTTGCAAGAATGACAAACGAAGAAATATCGCATAAACTTCATAGTGAATTAGGTGAGATAAATAGACATACTGTTAAAAAAGAGCATTTTGATTTATTGAATAATTTAGATGATGGGCATAGTTTTTTATTGTTTAACTTAAAGAAGTATCAGTCTAGATATATTATTGGATTATTATTAACATTCCCAATACTTTGGATTAATTTCTCTAATCAAGATTGGATTTCATTAATTCAAAGTAATTTTCCTAGAAAAAAAAGAATGAGAGAAGAACATTTTAAATTAATCAATATTGATGGTGAATTTACAGATTTAATATTTCTACAACGTTATTTGAAAATTAATCCAATATATATTTTATTAAACTTTATAAAATTAGAGAGTGAAGAATTAAATAATTGTATTGAATTTGTAAAAATATATGGAGACAAATTCTTTATTAGTGATTTTGAATTAAAGGAAGATTTAAAAGATTTTTATAACATAGGTAAAAACGAATTAGATTTGTATTCTTTAAAATTAATTAATCAAGGTTTTACTAAAGGTTTTGATACTAGGGAAAAATTTGAAGAATATCTAAATAATATTTGAGGTAGATGTAAAAGACATCAATAACGCTGGGGGTAGTTTGCTGGCAAAGATTGATGATCTTGATTTAACTACATTAGCTAAGAAATTAGATGATTTAGGAGATGTAACTACAGCTAAATTTCTAGATGATTTTGGAGAAATATCGTCAGATGGGTTGAAAATTCTGGATAAAAAACCTAATTTGATTGACCATTGGAAAAAACATAAACAATATTTTTTAGATAAAGAGTACAGTGCTCCTAATGACTTAGATATTGATCAAATATACAATTCATTATCAGAAGGTAGTAAGAAAGAAATGGTTAAAAGAGTGAACGAAGCTTTACCACCTTTTAAAGATGGTAGTTTTGTTATTTCTGGAGGTTACCATTCTAAACTTGATGATTTTGTAATTAAAAATAATATCCCCAAAGTTGATGGTATTAAAAATGAAGAAAAATTTAAAAAATTAGTAGAGGATTTAGAACCAGAATTACAAGAGCATATCGAATATTTAGATTTTATAAGGGAAGATTATAAAGCACATAAAGCTTTAGATCAGACTTCAAAAAAAGGTGTTTTTAATAAATTATTAAATATCGCTAAAGGAAAAGAAAACAAATTAATTCAAGCTGGTAAACCAGGTTCTCACGCAGAAGTACAGGTTGTAAATGAGATTATAAAAAAACTTAGACAAAAAGGAGAGCAAATTAACTTAGAGGAAATATTTTTATATGTAAAAAATAAAAGTAATCGTAATATGTGCCGATGTCCTAACTGTTTTTATATTTTAAAGGATAAGGTTAAAATGATAGGAAATGAGTAGTTCTAATGTGAATATTTCAGGACATAATTTTGAGTTCAATAATGAACTTGATTTATGGCAGGGTTTTGTAAATGATTATAAAATATATTTTGATAAAGATTTTAAAATAGAGTATGTAGAAAAGTTTATTGAAAGAATTAAAGATGATAAAATAGATATAATTAATTTGTCAAATTATGCAATTCCACTTTTGAAATCCCTTTCAGCTTTTTTTGATTACAATAACTGTAATTTTAAAATTGAATATGTTAAGCATAATGGATATAATGATTTTGAAATCGGTCACTCTATGGACTGTTCAAATCATATGGATACAGATGGGAAATGGATTATTTTGTTTGAAGAATTTCAATTTGTAGGAGTGAAAAGAGAACAGTTTTAATTTAAATCTTAGTGAATTAGTTGATAGCTATTAGTTAGTTTTAAAATATATCATTCTAACAATTTTGAATGCTATGAGCTATATAGTTAATGTAGCGAATAAACTAATTATTGGTGTAAGAAGAGTACGAATTTAGATAAAATTTAAATTTTAGTAAAAGGTAAACTAAGCTCAATTAAGAATATGCAAAGATGCACTTGTTGTTTTCATATAACTCAAGGAGTAAAAGTTTTAGGAGGGAAATAGGAAATGAAAGATAAATTTTATTATTCAGATTCAAGCAACTCTTTTATTGGAGAGATTGAGTTGCAAAATAAGACCATAGAATTTGAAATCAAATTAAAAGAATCAGAATTAAATTGGATTGATGCTGAGAGTTTTATATCTAGTTTAAATGACGATTATCTTCCTAAGATTATAGATACTTCTTCTAAACTGTTGTTAGAATTTATAAAATTAGTGCAGTTTGGTGTTAGTGAACCTTTTAATGATTATAAGTTTAAGCTAGAAGCTATCGCTTATTATGGAAAAGTTGATAATCGTATTTTCTCAGAAACAGTTGATAGCTTTGAATTGGTTTTTAAATTATATCATTCCGACTACCTAGAATGTTATGATCCCTATGGTGATTATATCGTCAAAATAGACAATAGACTAATTACAGGTATAAGAAGAGAACAGATTTAAACTATTTATTCTCACTCCTGCTAGCGCGAGCGTCTCGCTCGTGACGGTAAGAGAGCATCATTTATAAATAGCCAATTGTTCAACATTGGTAGAAAGATTTAATAAGCATATGAATGAAAAACAAGCTATTGAAAATCAACACGAATTATCACAAAAAGTAATTAAGAAAGACCAGTTTGGGGATGTAGAGTATTTAGCAGGAGTAGATGTTGCTTATGAAAAAGATGGTGATATGGTAATTGCAGCTATTACTATTTTAGATGCTAATACATTAGAATTACTAGAAACCGTCACTCATGTAGAGAAAGTATTTTTCCCATATATTCCTGGTTTGTTTTCCTTTAGAGAACTACCACCTGTTTTAAAAGCTTATCAAAAGTTGCAGATTACACCAGATTTAATTATTTGTGATGGCCAAGGATATGCGCATCCTCGTAGATTTGGGTTGGCATGCCATTTAGGAATAGAGTTAAATGTACCAACAATAGGATGTGCCAAAACACGATTAATAGGAGAATATAGTATTCCAGAATTAAAAAGAGGTAGTTTTTCTAATTTGATAGATAATGATGAGATTGTAGGAAGAGTATTACGTACTCAGGATGGTATCAAGCCTGTTTTTGTTTCTATTGGACATCTAATCAGCATAGAAACTGCTAGTGATTGGGTTATAAAAGCATCTCCAGAATATAGGCTTCCAGAAACAACTAGAAGCTCAGATCATGCTGTTAAGATCGCTATGAAAGAATTAAAGAGTAATCTATAAATGAGAAAATTCAATTTGTATATATACATGAAACAAATCTGTTTGTTAATACTATTACCTCTAGCTCCGCAAAGCCTCCTGACTTTGCCGAACAAACAAAAACGAAAATTTAGAATAATACTAAAAACCTACAACCCGCGCCTATCTTCTTATAATGAAACTATATTCATTTTTATAGTGTGTAATCACTTATGGTAACAGCAGAAAACATATCCTATTGAGAAAACTATTACTCCCATTTATACTATTGCCTTTTATATCCTTCGCGCAAACGCTGGACTATGAGTCTATAACCAAAAGCAAACCTTTTACAGTAAACGGTCAGGTTTCTGCTAGTGGTATCTACTATAGCTCCAATCAAAATAAAAGCAGAGAGCCGTATACCTATTTTTTACAAGGCGCACTTAACATAAACATTTACAGTTTTTCCTTAC
>NZ_CDSBKO010000070.1:0-26096 GCF_977115655.1 Aquimarina sp. | reverse complement strand
AAGGACAAATCGAAAACAAGTCCTGCCATTCCAGACTTGATCTGAAATCCAGTGTTGAGCAACAATACCCTTATGGATTCCAGTATACACTGGAATGACAAATCAGAGATGCGGGAAGAACAAATCAAAACAAGCCCTGTCATTCCTGACTTGATCTGGAATGCAGTGTGGAGCAACAATACCCTTATGGATTCCAGTATACACTGGAATGACAAATCAGAGATGCGGGAAGGACAAATCAAAAACAAGCTCTGTCATTCCAGACTTGATCTGGATTCCAGCCTACGCTGGAAGGACAAATCAGAGATGCGGGAAGGACAAATCGAAAACAAGCCCTGTCATTCCAGACTTGATCCGGAATCTACTGTGTGGAGCAACAATACCTTTATGGATTCCAGTATACACTGGAAGGACAAATCAGAGATGCGGGAAGGACAAATCGAAAGGAGCTTATATCATCAAATATAAATTAATTGACAATTACTGCTAATCATCATGGTATTGGGCGGAGACAGATAGGCTTTATTGTACTTATCTATGATCCCCAAAAATGTTTTATCCTGTTCTATAAAAAGATGCTTTATTTTTTTTACATCTACTGGGGTCGTAATCTTAAGGTCTGTTAAAGTAGTGTTTTGAATACACTCTCCCCTATTTTCAAAAAGTGCATAAAACAGAGCTGATATATTAGGGTTTTTTATACAACTGCCTATAATTTTGGCATCGATCAACTCTTTATAAATAATCTCATCTCCATTGATTTTATCTTGTATAATTTCTGCATTCTGCTCGTCATTTATTTCGGCTATCGTGTGTACGTGGGGTGCATTTTTTTCTATATGAAATATCGTCATTACAGTTCGCAAATCTATATCTCTTATAGTATCATGTTCTCCTGATTCGGCAAATACTATTGCATTTTTTGCTTTGTTTATATTTACTTTTTCAAGAGTTTTATATTCTGTGTAGTCTGCATTTACGTAGATAACCCCGGATATATCTTCTACTTTCTTGGTAGTAACCAATACTACATTGTTATGATTTTTTTTGTCTTTTAACAGGTCTTCTATAACATTTTGAGAGGACTTGGTATATCCGCATATTATGGTATGATCTGTAAGATTTAGTTTTTGAATTTTTCCTGAAGTTAGTGTATCCATGACACGTTTTATTTTATTAATAGTTATTGAAATAAAAAAGCCAAAAATGGCCATATTAGATACCAGCAGAAGTCCTGATAAAATCTTACCTATACCAGTAGTTGGGGTATCATCCATTAACTCTATTGTTTTTAACGAATACAGCAGGGTATCTGTATAGGATGAGAATTCCTGATCTCCATAAGGGTTTTCTGAAATATATAAACCAAAGGAGGTGGTTAATAATAAAATGACTGTTGCAGTAAAAAATATATAGAACACCCTGTTTTCTTCTCGCATCCCCCTAAGAATAATAACCAGTTTATGTATATCCCTTATGATTTTGAATGCTTTAAAAAGGCGTATTATCCTAAGCAATCTCAAATATTTTAGTATTCTAAAAGTCTTAAAGTAATATATGGCAGGCAAGATTGCTAAAAAGTCTATAATCGAGGACCATCTAAGCATCCATTCGATTTTTTGTTTTACAGCAAAAGAAACCCCTTTTTCTTTATAGTCTTTTCTGAAATTACTACAGATATAAAAACGTGCCAGGTACTCTATAACAAAAATTATAAGGATACCATGATCTACAAGAACCAGGTTATAAGGCAGCTCTCCTTTTACACTTTCTATACATACTAACAGAATAGATATAAAAATGATGGCTGTTATAAAAAGATCTATCAGGTATTTTTTGGGATTCTCATCATTTGACAGCCAATAGCGTAAAAAGAGTTTCATTGGTATGTAGTATATAGGTAGTACTATTTGTTCAGGATAAAATCGTGGATCACTTTTTTGAGATATATAGGGGTGTCGCTACTTTTTATTTTATATTTTTCAACGCCCATTTCTATAAACCACTTACTCCAGTAATATTTTATGATATCTTCTGCATAAGGGTTTTTGTGATCGTGTTTATCTATTCCCAGAACAAGGACTTCCAAATTTTTTAATTCTCCTTCTTCCCAAAGAATTCCCATATTGTTTTTTTCAATGGTAGTTTTCCAGTCATTTTTATTTAACACAGAACTGTTCAGTAATTTTTGATTAATCCTTGTGGTTCTTTTTCCTTTTTCAAGAGTGTTCCCTTTATGATACAGATAGCCATCGGTAAGAATAATTAAAATGTTTCTATGATTTTCTTCTATACAATAATCCCTGACATTGTCCTTAAAAAAACGCCATATATCTGCTCCTTCTTTGCTATCCGAACTCTCTTTTGCCCATTCATATAATTGAGGGGTAAATTCTCTATACTTTTTTTCAATAGATATCATTGTTTCTTTGGTCGAATTTCTGGTAATATCAAATTTTAACTGGGCTGCAACAGTATCTGTATTGCCCGGGTGCGGGTCGGGTTCAAAAAAAACCTGTACATGATCCTCTAACCTGTTAGATGGTTTATGCAATACATGGTTTTGAAAAATTTCAGCGATATGTAGTACATGCTTCAGATCGCTTTCCTTTTGATTAGAATATCCAATCCTATCGGATAAGTCTAATAATATGCTAACATTGAGACTGTCCAAAGTTTTCTTTATCCTCTTGGGTTCTTCCTTAACTTTTGATACCGATTTATCTTTGATTTCTTCACTTCTACAGCCAGACAACAGACATATAACGGTTATTATAAAAATAGATACTGCTTTCATTATTTATATGGTTTTGGTTTTATTACATTGTTTTGGTAAATACTTTATTTTGGTAATCATCGGCTACTAAATCCAGCTCTTTTATATGAGATTGATAAACAGTTTCACACTCTCGTAGCAATGTCATTTTTTCATCCTGTCCCATGGGTAATTCTGCTGCAATATATTTTTGCCAGCCTTTTAGATATTCTATTGCAAATACTTTATAATTTTGAATTGGAAGAATAAACCCTTCGATAATACATTCTAACTCTTTGGCTCTAACTTTAAATGCTCCAATCTCATTCTCATCATCTTCTACCGTATCTTTGATTTTAAAAAACTGTTTTCTTTTCTGATTTATTTTTTCTTTTAAATTCTTCTTAAGGAACTCTTTAACATTTCTCTTGGTGTTCTCTATCATTACCATATCAAAAACAAGCCCCCATACCAGATAGGACACGAAACCTGCAAAAATGATCAGCCAAAAAGTAGGATCCTGAATGGCACTTGCTATTGTAAATTCTGGCGAGCTTGGGGTTTTATTAAAATCATATTCTTTTTGATCAATTAGGTATGCAAGAATAGCATCAAATGAAAAGGTAAGTAACAACAGTCCTACAACTTTTATATAACTACTTAACTTTTTTTGGCTCCAAAACATGTGAATCAAGTATCCCAACGAGAAAAACACAAAGGGAATTAAAAAAACAAATCCTGCCTCTAATGGTCCATCATCTAATGCTTTATTTAAAGCATTAGCTTCAAAAACACTACTAAAAAGATTAATATTAGGATCAAAAGTTTTAAAAAATGCAGAATATGAAGTAGAGATATAAAATATGAATATGTAAATACTTAACGGAATTAGAAATGCTAATCCTATCCATAATTTGATATTGGATTTTGGTCTAATTTCTTCTAAACTTTCCTGGTTGCTCTTGGTTTTTAATATTTCTTCCTGTAAACTGTTTATCTCTACTTGCACCTCATCCAACTTCTTTTCTGATCTTTTAATTTCTTCTTCTTTATTGGATAGCTTTACAGTTAGCCCTTCTAACTCGGTAATGTATGGTTGTTTTAATTCTTGTTGTTCTATAGTATCCTTTTTTATTTTAGTAAAAAATTGTTCGTACAATGTTTCTAAAGAGGATTTTAAATTAGGTGTTCTGCCTCCGCAAGCTTTAGAATCTTCATAAGCTGCTGTTAGTTGATTTGTAGTATCCACCGGGATCACGGCTCCGTTTACAGATTGCATTTCTTCTTTATTTTTGGTTAAATGTTGTAATAAGTTCATGTCTGTTTATTTTTTTATGATGCATTATAATTTTTTATCAAAACCGGTATATGGATTTTAGTAGACTGTCTAATAGATCCTATCCCGGTCATATTTGCGAATCGTTTGTTTTTTGTATGGTTTCTTTTCTTTGGATTTACGGGGATATAGATCTATAAGAAATAATAGTGCTGCGAGCAGGTCTACCCATAGCCATTTTGTTTTTTGATACAGGTATATGGGAAAAAATGGATTAAACACTATTGCTATTACCACAAAAATTGCTATCCACACATATTCTTTTGCAACGCTACTTTTTATAATTACCAGGGTTGCCCCCAACGTAACTACTATTCTAAGAAATGTATAGTAGGATATAGGAAGGTGTAAAACTGCAATTACTAACAGGCAAGCACATAGTAGTGAACTGTATTTGGTAATCATATCTATTGGTTTTAAGGTGATGTTGTTTTAGGAGAGGGTTTGTTTTATCTCGGTATCTATTACTTTAAGAGATCTCTCAATTTGTTGGTGCCATCGTACTTCAAGGATACGTTTTTGTATATTGAATTCTTTTTCTATTCGTGCTTTTAATAGAAGGAGTTGTGTTCTGTTATTTATATGCATCCCTTGTACTGCGGGAAAGACCCCTTTTACATCTTCTGCTGTAAAAGGAGGAATGTATATCGGTATCTGCTCTTGCGCCAGTATCCATACTGCCCCCATCTCACAAAGCCCTATTTTGCTATCAAAAAAATTATGCGACAGCATAAACATCACTAGGACATCCCCTTGTAACTCTTTTTTTAAAGCATCCAGATAGTTTGCCCCCAAAGGATTTCCATACCCTTCATAAGAGCTACAAAATATCCTATTGCTCTCTACCCCTATGAGGTCCAAAATATTGATTATCTCCTGTACATAAACCAGATCTTTTTTAGAATGGCTTATAAATATCTTTTTTGGTCCGATAGGTTCATGAGAAACTGGTTCCGGATTTTTGCCAAGAGCAGTAAGTACCACCGTTGGTCTTATATTTTCTTGGTTTTGTATATTTTTTAAAATGTGCTCTTCTTGCTCTAATAAGATGTTGGTGATCTGTTGTCGTTTTATATCAGTTCCCTTCGGGATATTCACGTTATATTGCTGCATTTTTTTTAAGATATCCTTTGTCTCGTATTTGGCAAACAGATACAAAGAGATTTCTTGTGCTATGTTCTTTTTTTCTATAGTATTCATGTGTTTTATAAATAATAGGTTTTTAGTTTCTTTTTTAAGGATACCGGTATGCTATAACTTTCTATTAAACAGAGTACTTTTAATACACTATTTAGTTTTTGATTGGTTATATCCCTTTCTATTTTCGATTTGTAGTATGCAACAATGGCCCATTCTGACAGTATAAAAGAGAGTATCCCAAGGATAATCAATACTCTTATCCCTACTTCCATGTGCACATTAAAACCCACCAATTTAAGGGTATGTGTAATTGCCATTGCTCCTGTAAGTCCACTACTTTCTTTTAAAATTATATATACCAGTTGTGGAACTCCTACCGCAATAATAAAACTGATCCATTTATAGGGGTTGAATATATTTTTCATCTATATTTTTTTGATGGTTAGCGTATATTAGTTTAGTGTCCTTTCCTTACTCCTATGGGGTTTTAACTTTTGTTTTACAGTAGTTTTTTGTGTACTAAGTCCCAGTAAAACTTACCCAAATTGGTTAGCTCACATGTTTTGCCATCCTTGGCGGCATTGTACATAAACGGTGTACCCACAGGTAATAAAAGCCCATTGACATGAAACATCCGCAGGTGTGTCATGATCTTTTCGAACACCTCATTTCTTGGTTCTATACTGGCTTCATACAGGGGATTTAATGGAAGCTCTTGTTCTCTTTCTTCAAAATAAACGGGTAGTTTTCTAAGGATTTCCAAAGGAATCTTTGGGGAACAATTTCTTAATGGAATCATTTTGGAAGTGTGTGTTTTAAAAACGGGACGCTGCTCCCAGGAGTTTAATAATTGATCTGTGTAGTAATAGACTCCTGCTACCGTGATTTTTCCTAAAATATCCGAAGCCCCTCCGTTCATTGCTTCGTAAATGATCGAAGTAAATAATCCGGATCCGTTTCGTTCTACTGCAAATTGTGTATCCCTACTGGCGGTAAGTACAGAAACCCCTTCGCGTAATACTGCTTTTCTATTGCCAAATTCTTTTGCATTTCCCAGGTTACCGCTATAACAAGCGTCTAAAATTATGATGGCTTCTTTTACTTTTGAAGAATTGGCCATTACAATAATTTCTTCTAAAGAAACCCCTTCATCAAATTTGTCTGCATCTTGCGTAACCAGATAACTACCGATATTGGTACTTGCCCCATGACCCGAGAAATAAAGCACTGCGATTTCTGCTTCCTGGTTAAACAGATCGTGAATATGCTTCTTTAAAACAGAAACTGTTATTGGATATTTAGGGTCTTCTGTACTGGTTAGTGGTTTACAATCAAAATTGGGAGAGCCGTCTTCATTGGTTGCTAATACTTTGTATATTTTTTCTGCATCTTTAATGCATCCTTTTAACGGCGCTTTTTCATAATGATTTATGCCTACGATTAATGCTCTTTTCATGGGTATAATTTTTTGGTTTATATCTATGTACTATAGTGTATCTTCTGTTAATTCTGATGCTGAAACAGCTTGTAATCGTATAGTATCGTTGTCTAATATTTTGGATGCAAAAGGGGTACTTTTGGTTTCGGTTCCAAAAATTTCTTTTTCAAACCTCATCAAGTCCATAAAGACCGTTACATCGTCTGACCAGTCTTTTACCAGCATATCGCCTGTTTGTTTTTTGATATGAATTTTGGCATCTGCCTTTACGTTTATCAGATTACCCGATTGCAAGCCTTGCACATCTCCTCCCAGGATAAGTTCTGAAGAGCTGCTATTGGATTGTATAATCAATGCTTTTTGGGCAATGGTTACAGAAGTAACCAGATAGGTGTCCTCCCATACCATATTTTTTCCTTTGGTATTGATTTCATTTTCCAGAGCCATGATGTCATCCAGAGAGGTTTTTGAACAATGAAGGGCAAAAAAACAAATAGCGCCTTCTGCAGATAGTTTGATCTGCAACTCTGCATTGGCTTTGGGCAATACAGAGCTGCTTAAATCGGCATTACCCCCTGCCCCAAATTGAAATTGAACCGCTTGTTTACTTGTAAAACGATAGGAGTCGGGCGTTTTAGATTGTTGTGTTTTTATAGTATGTATCCCCAGATTTTTGAGATTGGTGATTTTCTGAAAACTACCTAAAGGTGCTGTTTTCTTTAGAAATCCTTTTTTTCCGTAAGGAAAGGTTAGAATATCCCCTACTTCGATTTCTTCTCCAGGAAGATAGACTGCTATCTTTCCTAATTCACGGGCTACTTCTTTAGAATATTGAATTTGCAAGCTTTTCATTATAAGTATATTAGTTATTTATACTTACAAAATTGAGACTATAAAGTTTGCTGTAAAACCGTAGTATTGTGGAATTTTTATCCTCAGAATTGGGGATATTTATAAATATACAGAGCATACGAACGTACTGTGGATCCTTTCGGGGCTCTAGTGGGGAACAACAATCAGTCTTATGGAGCAACAATCCCCTTATGGATTCCAGTTTACACTGGAATGACAAAACGAAAACAAGCCCTGTCATTCCAGACTTGATCTGGAATCCAGTATGGAGCAACAATCCCCTTATGGATTCCAGTATACACTGGAATGACAAATCAAAGACAAGCTCTGTCATTCCAGACTTGATCTGGAATCTACTGTGGGGAGCAACAATACCTTTATGGATTCCAGTTTACACTGGAATGACAAAACGAAAACAAGCCCTGTCATTCCAGACTTGATCTGGAATCCAGTATGGTGCAACAATCACTCTCATGGATTCCAGCCATAGTTTATCCTGAGCAGAATCGAAGGGCTGGAAGGACAAATCAAAAACAAGCTCTGTCATTCCAGACTTGATCTGGAATCCACTGTGGGGAGCAACAATACCCTTATGGATTCCAGTCTACACTAGAAAGACAAATCAAAAACAAGCCCTGTCATTCCAGACTTGATCTGGAATCTACTGTGGGGAGCAACAATCCCCTTATGGATTCCAGTCTACACTAGAAAGACAAATCAAAAACAAGCCCTGTCATTCCAGACTTGATCTGGAATCTACTGTGGGGAGCAACAATCCCCTTATGGATTCCAGTTTGCACTGGAATGACAAAACAAAGACAAACGCTGTCATTACAGACTTGATCTGGAATCCAGTATGGAGCAACAATCCCCTTATGGATTCCAGCCATAGTTTATCCTGAGTAGAATCGAAGGGCTGGAATGACAAATCAAAAACATGCCCTGTCATTCCAGACTTGATCTGGATTCCAGTATGGTGCAACAATCACTCTCATGGATTCCAGTTTACACTGGAAGGACAAATCAAAGACAAGCTCTGTCATTCCAGACTTGATCTGGAATCCACTGTGGGGAGCAACAATACTCTTATGGATTCCAGCCTACACTGGAATGACAAATCAAAACAAGCCCTGTCATTCCAAACTTGATCTGGAATCCAGTATGGAGCAACAATCCCCTTATGGATTCCAGTTTGCACTGGAATGACAAATCAAAGACAATCCCCTTATGGAATCCACCCTACACTGGAATGACAAATCAAAAACATGCCCTGTCATTCCAGACTTGATCTGGAATCCAGTATGGTGCAACAATCACTCTCATGGATTCCAGTTTACACTGGAATGACAAAACGAAAATCACTCTTATGGATTCCTGTATACGCTGGAAGGACAAGGCAAAGGAAAATAGTATAAAGTACTAGACATACTTATTTTCGATTGCAAACTTAATCAATCCTCTGGAAGAGTTTTCTACTTGTGTTTTTTCTATAAGATTACGCCGGTGTGTTTCTACGGTACTAGGGGCTATACATAGCTGATCTGAAATCTGAGGTGTCGTTTTTCCTTCTGCGATTAACTTTAAGACTTCTTTTTCTCGTTTGGTAAGTTGTATTTCATTTTTATCCCTGTTCTTTTTTCTTCGCACCCCGGATCGCAGCGCTTTGTTTGCGTCTTTTCCAAAATACTCTTCTCCGTTGGTTAATGCTTGCAATGCACATTCTAATTCTTCGGCTCCTCTGTTTTTTAAGATATATCCGTCTGCATCGATCTCTATAGCTTGTTGTACAAATTCTGGAGTATCATACATCGTTAGGATCAACACTTTGGTATCTGTATATTTTTCTTTTACTATTTTGGTTACCTCTATACCATTCATCACAGGCATTTCGATATCCAGAATAATAACATCTACTGTTTTTTTATCCAGTATTTCCAAGGCTTCTTTTCCGTTAAGGGCTTCTCCTACAATATGAATGTGAGTACTGCTTTTTAATAAGGAACGTATTCCATCTATAACGATTTGATGATCGTCTACTATAAGAACATTTATATTTTTAGAAAGTGTCATATCTATATATTTTTATTAATTCATAGGTATATTAATGGTGACTGTAGTGCCATTTCCTTTACCCGAATCAAAGATTACTTCGCCTTGTAAATTTTCTACTCTGGATTGTATTCCTTTAATTCCCATACCAGAAAAGCTTATTATCTTATCGGTATCAAAACCAACCCCATCATCGATAACCGTAATATTAATCCTGGTTTCTTTTTTTAGTAACTGAATACTAATTTCTTTTGCATTGGCGTGCTTTAATATATTGCCTATCAATTCCTGAATAATCCTGTAAATATTAATTTCCATGTCATTATCCATTCGATCATCAAATCCATAATCTATAAGTTCTATTTCTAACTCTCCTGTACTTTCCAGATTTTGTTTTAGTTCATGTAACGCAGGGATCAGTCCAAACTTAGTTAATACGCCTGATACCATATTGTGCGATATTTCTCGAACTGCAACACATGCTTGATCCAACAATTCATTTGCTTTTTCATATTGCATTTTAGAATCTGCTTTCATTTTTTCCAGATTTTCTTCTACAGATTTGTAATGGATTTTTACTACCGATAGCATACTCCCTAATCGGTCATGCAGATCTTGGGCAATACGTTTTCGTTCTTTTTCTTGCCCATCAATCATAGCATGTATAGACTTTAACTCTTGAGTTTTTAGTAATTCTTCTATTTCTCCCTGTTTTATTTTTTCGTTTTGTATGGCTATTTCCTTTTGCTTTTTTTGTCTGTAGAATTTGAATAGCACAAAAAATAATAGTAACAATAAGGTACTACCTGTAATTAATGCTATAAGTTGTATTGTTTTTTGTTTACTTTCTACTTCTAACTTTCCTTTTTCTATCTGTAAAATTTTGTTTTTGCTTCGTTCATAATGTAACGTTTGTATTGCTGCTGCTGCTTTTCTGGCCTGGGCTTCGAGCTGATTTCTTATAACAATATGTCTTTCATTATACAGGTTTGCATTCTCATAATCTTCTAGAAGCTCATACACTTTTCCTATACCCGATAAAATATCTAATATTCGATATTCTTTTTTATGTTTTTCTGCTAATGCTAATGCTTTAAAATAGTAGTCTAATGCTTTCGTGTATTGTTTCTTTTTCTTATATGTTCTACCTATATTATAGTAAGCATCTATTAATTGTATTTCATTTTTGTTTTCTGTTGCTACTGTAATACTTTTGTTATAAAGATTTATAGCTTCATCTAACTCATTTTTTTTCTCTTTTATCGATCCAATATTATTATATATTGCTTCTTTATTTTTTAGTTGAAGTTTTTCTTTAATAGTTAAACTCCGGTTAAAATAGATAAGTGCAGAATCGACCTGTTTTAGGTAATTATAAGATGCTCCCATATTTAATAGAATACTTGATAGTTGAATAGAATCTTGTAGTTCTACACCTAATTTTCGACCTTTTTCTAATTCTACAAGTGCTCTTTCATATTTTTTTAAATCATTATAAAACGCGCCTATATTTTTATAGGATATAATCAATCCTTTTTTATCCCCTATAGAATCTCTAAGGTTTATACTCTTATGATAATATTGCAATGCTTTTATAAATTCATTTTTACTTTTATATAGTAGGGCTATGTTATTATATAAACCCGCTATCTTTTTATGATTTTTTTGTTGTTTTTGGATAGCCAAACTTTCTTGATATAGTTCTATAGCAGCATCATAATTTTTTAATTTTTTTTGCACTATTGCCAATAATCTTTTTGCTCTTGCAATCCCTAATTCATTTTTCTCCTCTTTTTCTAGTTCTAAACCTTTCTTTGTGATATATTCTGCTTTTTTAAACTCATTATAATTTAAGTATATATTTCCTTGCCGTATATAACTGGTTGCTAACTCTATTATATATCCAGATGTACTACTTAATTTTTCTGCTTGTTTTGCATACTCCATCGCTAAAGAGTCATTTTTATATGTATACTCCCAAGATAGTTCATTTAAAGTTTTGGCAAGGGCAATTCCTTTTTGATTTGATTGCAGAATTATTAAACTATCTATCGTTTTAAAATTCTGGCTTTGTAAAAAAGTGTGGTACGTTACAAAAGCCAGCAATGAGAAATATTTTGCTTTTTTCATGTAGCAGAATATATTTAATATGGTTAATAAAGAAAGAGATAAAAGGCTTCCTATTCTTTTTAAAGATATAGAAAGCCTTTTATATTTTGCTTTCTTACTCTAAGAATTTTCCCAAGGTTTTTCAGTTTCTTCCCCTTCTTCGCTAGTGTTAGCTACTTCTCCATCCGGTTTTGGAGTGTCTTTATCTCTAGGATCGATAAATGATTTAGACTTTTCTGGTTGTGCACTGGTTGACTTCTCGTTTTTCATGTTCTTATATTTTAAATTATTTAACATTACAAATCTCTGTTATATCAGAGCGCAGAACAATCGTCAGAAATGCCTGTATTGCATCCTCAATTCTATGGAGTTTTAGTTGGCACTACACAAATCCGTACAAAAACTTAGTACTTCACAAAGTCTATCTGCTAATAATTCCCTATTTTTAGAATAGTATTGAGTATTGTTTATTAAAATAAAGGCAAGTTTAATTTTTATGTAGATGTCAACGAATTGCTAATCTTATAAAAGGCAAATTCGTTACAAACCCCTATCTGCCTAAATTGCTATAATTTATATTTTACTCATAGAAACCTACTTATTTACATGAAAAAAATTTTAGCAATAGATGACCAACAACTTATTTTATTATCCTTAGAAAAACACCTTACCGATTTGGGGTACACTATTAAGTGTGCCAGCGATGGGCAAACAGGCTTAGAATTATTTGAAACTTTTCAACCCGATATTGTTATCGTAGATATTAACATGGACGGCATGTCTGGTTTAGAAGTAATTAAAAACATTCGTCAAGAAAAAAAGTCTGACGTTAAGATCTTGGTCATGTCTGGTAATACCGACGAGGATACTATAATAGATGGTTTTGACTTAGGGATCGATGATTATATGAAAAAACCATTATCCCTTAATGAAATATCTGCTCGAATAGCAAGAATTTTTGGGATAAAGTCTGAAAAACTATTAGATAAAAGTTCTAAAGGACAAATGCTACAGAGGCATTGTGTAGGAGTAGTAATCCCCTGTTATAATGAAGAAAAACGACTTTTAAGTAAAGAATTTATTGATTTTACCCATAGCAATTTAGGATATCATTTATGTTTTGTTAATGATGGCAGTACCGATAATACTTTAGAGGTGCTAAAAAAATTATCTGAAGGCAGAGAGGATAATATTAGTGTTTATAATTGTGCAAAAAACGGAGGAAAAGGAGAAGCTGTACGACAGGGGGTTCTTCATCTTGCCAAAGACCCACAATTGGATTATATAGGATATCTGGATGCAGATTTATCTACAGACCTTCAGGATTTTGATGATTTGGTCAAAACTATCGAATCTTCAACGTTTAAAATTGTAAGTGGTTCCAGAATGAGCAGAATGGGAGCAAATATCACCAAAGAATCTATACGTGAAATAATAAGCAAAACTATTAATTTAATTATCCGAAATATTCTGGGTATGTCTTTTAACGATACGCAGTGCGGTGCAAAAATCATGGATCGCGAAATAGTAAATGAAGTGTTTCGCGAAAAATTTATAACAAAATGGTTATTTGATGTAGAGATTTTTATGAAAATGCGTAAACATTATGGTAAAGAAAAAGCTATTTCTTATATCTGCGAGCAACCGCTTAAACGATGGATCCATGCCGACGGTTCTAAGTTATCTATGAAAGATTCTATAAAAATCGTGGGACAACTTGCACAAATTGCTTATTACTATAATTTTAAAGTAAAATCTAACGCTACCTAAAATATGGTTTCCTGAATAAGGAAAAAAAAGTTCTGCAAATAATTTATAATGTATGTATATACTCTGTAATCATTTGCAGAACTTTTTCAAAATCTTCTTTAAGATCCTGCGTTCCTGATTTTAGGTTTTTTTCATAATCGGTAGCAATTTCATACCCTTTTTCTAATCCTAAAATACTGATCTTATGTTTTAGTTTATGAACATCCTCTGCTACTTTTATATACTCTCCTTTTTCTACATTACTAAAGTATTTAGCTTTTTCTTCGGGGAACTCTCTTTTTATAACGTTAAATATTTTTTCCTCAAAAGTTTTATCCCCGTTAGATAATTCGTGTATTGCAGACAGGTTTGGTTGTTCCATTTTGATTCATTTTAAGTTAGAAACCTTTAATTTAACCATTTTGATCTGATCCTGGATTCTTATTCTCCCCAAAAATGACAACTAATTTCATCCTGATTAGTATACGTGTTTTTATAGTATAAAATACCCCCAATTAAAAATTATTCAAAAAGTACTGCTTGCAACACCATTAATCCTGCCAGTATAGAAATCACTCCTATAACACCATTCATCCATTTAAAGATAGATATATTACGCTCGATAAAACGACTCATCGTAAAAATAAGAACGTAACTATACACTGCCATAGAAAAAATAATCCCTATGGATTCTACAATTAGTATTAAAATTGCGTCAGAAATAGTATCTGCACTAATAATTAATGCTGATGTAAGCGCCCCTCCTGTACCTGCCAAACCATGTAACATGCCTATCCAAAAAGAACGGTTTATAGGATTCATAGCTATTTCTTCTCCTTTTTTACCATGCAAATGAATAGGATTACTGGTAAGATGCTCGTGTGCTTCTATTTTTTTATGATCTGCCATCATATCATTAATCTTATGATTTCGTCTAATTGCTGTTATCCCCAGCCAGATCATAATAGGCCCTACAGAAAATTCTGCCCAAAAAGAAATACTTTCTACAAAGGTCATTAATGCGGCTTTAAAAGCTAGTGCAATCCCGCCGAACAATAATAAGGTAACAGAATGTCCAAATGCCCATTGCGATGCTGTAAAAGCTGTTTTAAAGGATATTTTCTTTTTTTGTATGGCATTTTCTGCTGCTAAAACAGATACTGCTGACATGTGATCAGGTTCAAAAGAGTGTAATACACCGGCAATCAAAGGCCGGGCAAGGTTCATTAAGTTCATATTGGATAGGATATGTGTGTTCCATCGGTATTAATCAGATACATAGTTATGGTTACCTGTGGTGCTATTTTCTGACAATAATAATGGCATTGTTGTATTAGTTTTTGGTAAAATTTTTCTTGATCGTTAAAAGTAAAAATTTCTCGTAAGCGCCCTGCCATATTTAATGCTAAAACTTTGTTAGCAATTTCATCGGGATATCCTGCTGCAATGGCAAGTTCATAAATAAAATCCTTATCCCAAGTAGTTTTACCACTATGGGTATTGGTCATGCCTTGTGCCAATTTTGCTGCTTTGCCAAGCATAATCCCCATAGATACTTTGGTGATCTGTGGAGACTGATGGATTTTCTCGAAAGTTTCCTGTATCCAGTTGCCATAATGCACGCATGAAATTTCGGAAATATTTGGAAATAATGCCTTCAACATTTTTTCGCTTCGCGCTCCGGAGTTTATGAGCAGCTCTGTTTTGCCATTGGCAATTGCAACATCTATTCCTTGTTGAATACTTGCAATATACGAGGCAGCAGAAAATGGGGTAACCACCCCTGTGGTTCCTAGAATCGAAATTCCGTGTAAAATCCCTAAACGACTATTTAAGGTTCTCTTAGCTAACTGTTCTCCGTTTTTTACAGATATCGTAATAGTTACTCCTTTACTTTCTAACCCGTAATCCGACAATATTTTTTTGCATACGATACGCATCATATCGCGGGGAACAGGGTTAATAGCCGGTTCTCCAACAGCAATTTCTAATCCCGGTAAAGTAACCAACCCAACGCCTTTTCCTCTTTTAAAAAGAATTTCCCCTGTGTTGTTAAGAGATACTGTCGCTATGATCTCTGCTTTATGTGTTACATCCGGATCATCCCCGGCATCTTTTATGGTAGTATACGCAGCATCCTTTATAGTAATTCTATCTGCCTGTACTTGAAACGTTACCAGATCTCCAATGGGTAATTGTATTTGAGTTACCCTAATTTCCTTTTGAGTTACCAGACTCCATAATGCTGCTTTGGTGCATGCCGTAGCACAAGCTCCTGTAGTATATCCTTTTCGTAATGGTCTGTCTGGTATGTCTTGTAACTCGCTCAATAGTTATTGGTTGTTGGATCGCATTGATTCTCTGTGTATTTATTCATTGTTATGTATTTTGGCGTGCCCCTTTGGGTCAGGCTATTCGTTACAACTCCTCGTATTATCTATCCTTCGACAAGCTCAGTCAGACAATACTCCGGGGTTTTCACTGCTATCCTTCACGCAAATAATTTTCTATTTTTCCACTTTCAAGACATCTCTTTCTTTATCTATTCTACCTCCTTCATAACCACATACTCCCATACGAGGAGAATTAACTATTGCCATAGCAGCATAATCCTCAAAAGCATCACAGTTTTTTGAATGCTCTTTAGCACATTTTTCGCAAAATTCAGCATCTTCATTATAGTTACACTCTCCGCAAATTTGAGTAGCATTTTTCTTACCACAAGCACTACAAATGATACAGAGAGGTTCGTTTCTAGACAATAAAAAAATATTTTTTCTTGCTTGCACCTTATATTCTGCAACCACTACAACCTCTAATTCTGTTGTACTACCAAAATCATATTGATATTTCAATTTTAGTCCTTTAGAGAAAACTTTTTTTGCTTTTCTACTCATTGGTATTTCTCCATTAGATTCCTCCATTAAGATCTCATATTGTTTTGTTTTTCCTTTTTCTAGCAATTCTTGAGCTTCAAAAAAAATCAAACCCCATACCTCTGTTTCTTTTTTTAGGATCCGTAAAAGAACTCATATGCCCACAACATTCTAACCATATTTGTCTTAAAAAATTACCTAAATTGCTCATTTTTGCTTCTCCATCCATCCAAATAGAAAGAAAATAAGGGCTTTTACCCCAAGAAGAATCTATCTCTATTTTTAAAAGATAAGATATACCAGGCTTGCCTTCTGTTACTTCTGCTTCTAAATGTTTCTGCAAATGTCTGTTGATTCCTGATTTTGTATATACTTTTTTACAAAAAAAGCATTCCCCTTCTGATTTTAATTTTGTTTCCATTTGTTATTTGTTTTTATAATATTGAGGTTAACTATAATTACTTACTAAACAAATTTACCCACTAATCATTTTAGATAATTCCTCCTTAGTGTCTATACAAATATACCGATTAGATATTTTTGGTCTCTTGAGAATCACCATTGGAATTTCCAGAAACAATGCCGCTTCTATTTTTTCTTCTAACCTTCCATTACTACCGCTTTCTTTTGTAAAAACCACATCGGGAGATAGTTTAGTAAACAAGTGTATCTCCTCCTCTTTAGATTGTGGATACCCAAATAACAGATTCGTGGCAGGAAAACCAGCTTCTGTAGCAATTGCACGAGAACTATCCCTATCCAGAATACGAAACCAGGCAGGATGGTTTTTCCAATACGGTTCTAGTTTTATTATGGTTTGCACTCCAGACAATGCTACTAATGAATTGTATTTATTTTTATTAAAATGCTGTATTGCTTCTTCAAAACTATCTACATAAAAAACTTTTGGATCTATTACTCGTGGAGAAAACTTTCTTTGAAAACGGATCAATGGTATCGCTACAGAAATATCAGAAACTGTTTTATGCAATTCTATAGCAAAAGGATGTGAAGCATTAACGATATGCGTAATCTTTTTTTGTACACAAAAGCTTTCTAAAAAGGAAGTTGTCATAGCTCCATATACATAAATCCCTTTACCCTTGTACTCTACTTTTGTTTTTGTAGAATAATAATATGGATATTCTAGTTCGTCCAATATTTTGGCGACTTGTTTACCTTCTGTAGTCCCTCCAAAAACAAGTATCTTCACTATTGTATTGCTTTTTCTTTTTTCCTGAAAATATGATTCCATTTATCATCATACAGCCAGGATCTGTTTTTTCGAGCTCCTACTGCTTCTCCTACCACTATCAAAACAGTTCTGGTAAGTTTGTTGTCTTTAATAATCGTTGTTAATTCTGATAGCTTTCCTGTCCACACTTCTTCATCTTCCCAACTTACTCTGTATAATATTGCCAATGGGGTATCTTCTGGATAATGCTCCAGAAGTTGTGCTTGTATCTTTTTGGCAATCCCTACACTTAAAAAAATACACATAGTAGCTCTTAATTTTGCCATATCTGCAATTTTTTCATGTTCTGGCATTGGGGTATTTCCTTCTCCCCTTGTTAGGATTATAGTTTGCGCTACCTCTGGGATTGTAAATTCTGATTTGAGATATGCTGCCGCTGCCTGAAAAGAAGAAATCCCCGGAACGATATAATAATCATATCCTTTTTCGTCAAAAATCGTCATCTGCTCCTGTATTGCTCCATAAATAGAAGGATCTCCAGAATGCAAGCGCACAATAGATTTACCTTGTGCATAATATTGGTCGATAATTTGTATTTGCTCTTCTAAAGTCATAGAGGCAGAGTTTCGCACTAAAGCTCCCTCTTTTGCCATGTGGGTCAAGGCTTCTGGCACCAAACTGCCAGCATATAAAATACAGTCTGCATTTTCTAAAATATACTGCCCTTTTAGGGTTAACAATTCCGGATCTCCTGATCCTGCACCTACAATGGCAATGCTTGCTTTTCGCTCGTATGCTGCCAATAAACTTAATGCGTACGTAAATTTTTTACCGGAGGGTGTAAGTACTTTTGTTTTTTCGACCAGCCAACTTTGTTGTTTTGCCAGTATAGCTGCTGCTGCTTCAGAGACCCCATATACGCCAACTTTTTTCTTTACCACTTCCGATGGATTGGCAACGGTTACAGTATTCAGTTCTTCTCCTGTACAGGTAACAAAAGGAATGGCATATTTTTCTGAAAAATCAAGATACGCCTGCTCTTTATTTTTAATAGTTGCAGACCCAATACTACCAATACTTTCTATAGCTATATTTTGTTTTACCAGTTCTTGCTCTATTCCGTCAATTAATAACGAAGGCTCTATATCTTTTGCACAACCACTACCTAACCCTATACATGGAGCATAAAATGAAAGTATTGGCTTATCGATATGTAAAATTTCATATCCTACATATAGTATTAATTTGTATTTTGCTGTATCACAATCTTCTATAGAATAATAAATATCTACAAAATCCGGACGTGTTTTTTCTAAATACTGAGTCCCTTTGTCTTTGATCTTAAGTATTAGTGCTGTAGGTTTTCTGTTTACAAAAAGGGATATAATTTCATTAAGAGGCAGCGAGCTTTTTGTTTTCCAACCATAGGTTTTGGATACTGTATCCAGCGCCCATAGATTTTGTAAATCGCCGGATGTGGATATAACCGCTTGCGCATTGAGGATTCTACTAATTTGAGTAGTAAGCTCGTTTGCTTTACCTATATGACCGCTAAGTACGGCTTGTGCAAATTTGCCCTGATCATCTACATTAATAACTGCGGGGTCTGTAGTTTTGTCTTTGATATGAGCAGCAATACTGCGTACACAAATCCCTAAAGCACCTACAAAGATCCATGCATCATATTTCTGAAAAGAATCTTTCATCAACTCTGATACCGAATTGATTTGTTTTATATCCTTATTTGCTGTTTCTACTGTTCTTGTGGTAAACAGCTTAGAACGATAAAATTCTTGTTGTAAAGTTTTGGCAATCGATACTCCCTGATCTGTAAAACAGAGTATTGCGACTTTTATAGTGTGTTCTGACATGTGTGTTTTTTGAAAAAGCTATTAAATTCTTCTTACAACACAAAGATATTAGGTTAGTAACGTCTTAAAAAATGTTTATTCAAATTACACCTATTTATTATGTAAAAACCAAAAACCTTGCTAGGCGAAGTCAGGAGATTTTGCAGAGAGGAAGAGACAGTAAACTAATTTGATTATTAATCTACTATGATCAATCCAGGTTTTAATTCTGTAGATAAGATTTAGCTACTTTTGCTTTTTTAGGACTCACATGATAATTTCTATATCTACAAGTTCGGCATAAATCGTGAAGATTTCGATATAAATTCCCTGCACCTTTAATTCTTTGCTCTACTAATTTTATTGTAGATTGATGTTTGGATATTTTAACCCCTTCATCTAGTGTCTTAGAATAATACTGCTCAAAACTAGAATATTCATAACCTTCATCATCTCTAAAAGGAAATATTTCTTCTTGAACTAAGTGCAAAGCAGAATAAAAAGCAGTCGTTACTACCCAATCTAAATACTTACCATCTCCTAATAAAAATTTACAAGCTTCAAAATTGTGCTGAGAATGTGATTTAGGCATTATTAACTTCAGTCATTTTATAGTCCATAAAAAAACCATCAGAAACTAATAGGTTTGTATTGAAATCTTCTTCTCTATCTGAGAACATAAACATTACATTGTAATACTTATCATCTATTACCTCTTCCTCGATAGTTGCTGCAAAATCATAGCTTACCAAAAAATCTTCTGAAATAAATTCATCTTCTGGCAAAGTTATTAAAATCACAAAATCATTAAATGACTTGATTTTTAGATGAGCAGAAATGGGGTTTAATTTTCTCTTTTTTAAAAAAGACAGCATTCGTTCAGTAAAAACTGCTGACTTATTAATATTTTCATTTAACTTATCAATGAAAATTTGTTTAGTTTCTTTGACCCCTTCCTTTTTTCCTTTTAAATAAGCATCAATAACATCATCATTAGTAAAAATCGAATTTTTATCTACAGAAACTTCCCAAGTTTGAGATTTACCTAACCCGTTTGTATTTTGTATAGTTTTTTTCATAAAAATTGTATGCAAATATATAATATTATTCCTATAAGCGATGTTAAAAATTATATCATACAGGAACAAGGTATGTAAAAAAATAGATATTTCTATGCCATTTTTTGAATTAATTCTATTTTCACAACGTTAAATAAGTTAAAAAAAACATAAATTTATTACACATCGTTTTTTATACACAAGCCTATCAGATTGTCTAACATTACGCAAAAAACCAAAAATCAACAACTGGTTTTTTATTCCATGAAGTAAGTAATTCTTCTATTTCTTTTTTACCTGTTGGCGATGCTACTACAATTATTATCTGAGGATTATCTAGTGTTTTGGCATCTTCATAATGGGCTAATCGCACTCCATAAATATCCTTTCCTATTTTCCTGTCATTGTCACACACCCAATGAAATTCATCTTTATAGGATTGTAATAGTTTTGCCATATCTTTTCCGTTTTTTCCTGCTCCCCACAATACCAAAGGTCGTGTTTTATCTCTGTCTAATTCATAAAAAAAGCGAAGTTTAAGGTCAAAATAGCGATTGTCTTTGTATTCTTCCCAAGTGCGTGAAATTCTATTAGATCGATCTCTCCAGTGATGTAGTATTTTATCTATTCCTACAACCTTTAGCCCTAATCTGTAAAACCGAAAACAGAGATCATAATCTTCTGGATATATTATTGGATCAAAAGCTCCTGCTGCATCAAAATCCTCTTTGTGCAGTAACCAACAATGTGATGGGATTACACATTCTCTATAAATCTCTTGATAATGTGTGCTTGTTCTGGCAACTTCATTCAACCATTTTTCGTATTTAAGAAACCCATCACCTACAACACCTTCATCTACAAAATGCTCGGTTCCTCCTGCAATCACCGTTCCTTTTCCGTGTTTTTGCCATTCTTCTACAAGCACTTCTATTTTATAGTCGGGCATTTTATCATCAGAGTCCATTCTGTTAATCAATATTCCTTTGGTTTCTGCGTACCCTACTTGTAGTGTTGGAATTAGTTTAGGTCTGTCACTATTAAAAAATCGAATTCTGGGATCTTTTGCTGCATACTCCTGCAAAATTTTTGGACTATCATCAGAGGAGATGTAGAGCAAACAGGCTTTAAAGCATTTAGTACAATAGCTAATACTATAACTAAATCAACATAAAATAACATTAATCTTTCTAGTAAAAAATCGAATTTCTACGTTAAAAATCTTTTATGCCATTTCATATTAATTTGATAGCTATATAACCATAAATTACGGATCCATTTTAAATTATTTTATCAATCGAAGTACCAATACTTCAGCAGAATCTTTTAATGCAAAAATAAAAGCATTCAGAGCACAATTCAGAGGTGTCAAAAGTATAGAATTCTTTCTTTTTAGATTAACCAGAATATTTGCATAAACACAACAATTGGTTTTGATCCCAACAAACCTACATAAATTGAATGATATAGAGAGTTTTTTTTATCCAGACCTTCAAGGTTTTGTTGAAACCTTGAAGGTCTTCAGAAGCCATCTCACCACAAAAAATAATATACCTAAAATAGCAATCCCTATACCCCAATACCAGGTTGTATTGTTTTCGAAAGGTATAGGAGTGGTATCTCCTACCAGATAAAACCCGCCCCAATAAAAAGGTTGCGTTCGGTTTATGTTTGCAGTAGCAAGGTATTGTAATTTTGCTTGTTGTAAAGCCTTGGCTTTGTTCATGCCAGCTTTAAGGTTGGTATAAAAGTTTTTCATTAACTCTGGAGTGGTACTATCGGATATCTCCCAGCTACTAAGCACCAAACTTTTGGTTCCTGCGTATTGAAAAGCAGTACCTAAACTTATAATCCCTTCACCTTTTGCAATTTTACCAGATCCCGTATTACAGGCGCTAAGTACCGTTAACTCTGCGGGGATATCCAAAGCAAACAATTCGTGACTATATAAATAACTATCCTCTACAGAGTCTTTGCTTTTTGTGAATAAAAGCTTGGAGTTTTCTGGCTGTTCATTATCGACTTCTCCATGCAGTGCCAGATGTAAAATACTGTAATTCCCTGCATTTTTCTTAAAATTAGCCTCTATAGCCTGAGATCCAAAATAATATTGCCCGTTAATAATATCCGCAATTGCTTTAATCTCTTTACGAGTACCGGGTAAATCACTTTTTGTATCTCTTAAAGTAGCCAGACTCATCGTTTTGGTGTCTATTGTAGAAGTATCTGAAAAAGAAAAAGCAAGGCACTCTTGTTGTTTTTTTGAAGTAGAATTTGTTTTACCTAACCCAAATAATACATTTGCCGAATTAGCATACGAGATAGCGTAATCTTTAAGCAAATAAGATAACACCGCGGGATTATTAGAAGCATCTTTTTGAGTAAGTAGTAACTCAAAATTGCAATGCCAAAGTGGGCCATCAGGAACAATAATAATTTCATCTCCAACAAGTTTATCGGCAATAGGGGCAATAAGTTGTTTATAAAGTGTATGGCTGCTATTTTTGTATTTTGGGGTCTCTTGTGTGATAATTGTTTCTCTAAGTTTTTCGATATTAGAAAGTAAATTGGGTGTTGGTAATGGCTGTACTGCTATCTTTTGTTTAGAGACCGTAAATGCATACGTAATACTATCGGTACAGAAAAACTCTAGCAATGTAGTGTGGTTACTTAAATTTTTCTGGATATCACTAACTGTAATTGCGTTGTTTTGATACTTTAATTGGTGGTATTTAGGGTAACTTGTTTCTATAACCCTGGTTAGGGAATCCTGTTTTTTGTTACTATCAAACAACTGATTTTCATACGTACTAATCCTAGCAGTGTCCACACTTTTCTCAGATCGCTTGTTTATAATCTCTGAGGTGTAAAAAGCACGCTCTGCTTTTAGATTTTTTTCCAGATCCAGAATGTTTTTTGGTAGTCCTGCAAAGTTTTTAGCGTTGGATTCTGCCAGTAATCCTTGCAGGGTGTTGGCTTTACTTTTTTCGGTATAATAAAAAGCTTGTTCCAGATATTGTTGTTGGGGATTGGCTTGGTATTGTAGTATATGTGCTTGTATGGCATCTGCATATACTTTTTTGCTTTGTTTGGCAAAAGTAAGTTTATCTCCGTATGTATGCAGTCTTTGTCGAATATCATGAATCAAAATATCTGCTTTTTGGTAGGTCTGGATACTTGCAGTTAGTTTTGTTAGATCATTAGTATGCTTGTAGTGTTCTTGTACCGTTATTGCTTTGCCATGTAAGCTAACGAGCAAAATATTGGTATCCAGATAATCGGTTGGGTCTATTTTGTTTTTGTTGTTAGTGTTTTTATCAGGCAACGTATTTGCAATAATAGCTTTATCATAATACAATGCTGCTTTTTTATATTCTTTTATTTGGTAGTATACTTCTGCAATCTGGTTATAGGATTTTGCAGTTCTGGGGTGATGGGGGCCATCTGTTTGTAGTCTGGTTTTGATACTTTTATGTAGATACTCCAGAGCGATAGTATACTCTTTTTGTTTTGTATATACCTCTGCTATGGCATTATAGATATCACAAGTATAATAGTTGTTTTCTCCATGTAAATGCAGATGTGTTTTTAAAACTTTTTGATAATAGTTTAAAGCAGTAGGGTATTCTTTTTTTTTGGCATATAAATCTCCAATATCAAAATACGAATGAGAAGTGTTCGAATGATATTCTCCTATGGAGTTAACTCGTATTTGAATAGCTTTTTGATAATAGGATAATGCTAAATCATATTCTTCTTTTGCTTTATAGGTGTTTGCAATATTGTTATAGGTACGTGCTACCGCACTATGATTTTTGCCTAAGGAATATATATAATTTGTAGTGGCTTTTTTATAGTAGGATATTGCTTTGTCATATTCCCCAATAAATTGATAGGTAAGTCCTATATTATTATAGGTACTTCCCAAGAAAGAATGTTTTTTAGGATATATTTTTATATCAATAGTAAGGTTTTTTTGATAATAATATAAAGATTGGTCGTAGAACCCTTTTTTTCCATAAATTATACCAATTTCATTATACAAATATGAAGTGGATGTATGTGTGTTTCCAAGTTTTAAAGTAATAATGGATAATGCCTTGTTAAAATATTGTAATGCTATATTTTGATTCCCTTTATATCGATAAATAACTCCAATACCTTTATAACATAAAGCAGTATTAGGGTGATTCTCCCCAAAGGTATTTATCATAATGGATACTGCCTTTTTTTGGTATTCTATTGCCTTATCATGACTATCTTGTCTAGCAAGAATATTTCCTATATGGTGATAACAAAAGGCTACTTCCGGGCTGGTTTTACCAAAAATAATACTTCTTATCTGTAATGCTTTATGGTAGTAGTCTAAAGCGAGTGGGTATTTCCCAAGATGGTAATAGGTAGTGCCAATATCGATATAACTATCTGCTATTTTTGGATGTTTTTTGCCAAATGCAAGGATTCGTATCGTTAGGGCTTTTTTGTAATACTGTAACGCCTGGTCGTATTCTGCAAGGATGTGGCGTATGGTCCCAATATTATGATAAGAATCCCCTATTAGGGGATCTCCTTTTTTTAAAGTATCTAGTTGTATTGCCAAAGCTTTTTGGTAATACTCCATCGCTTTTTCAAACTGATCTTTATTTTTATAGATATGCCCCATGCTGGTGTATGAGTTCGCTACCTCTGGGTGGGTATCTCCAAAAATATCTAATCGTATTACTAATGCTTTTTCTTCATTTTGTAATGCCTGTTCAAAATTGTAATTGGTGTTATGAGTTTCGGCAAGTTTGGTATAGCAATTTGCAATTTGTTCCCTGGTGTTTGCTTGTGTGTAGATAACAAATGCCTTATTAAAATATTCGAGAGCGTTATCTGGTTTTCTATGCGTTAACAGACTGTCTGCTTTCGAGAAGTATTGAGAAGCCATGTTAATATCTTGCGCAACTACAGCATTAACAGATAGCAGATACATAACAAAACATACCATTTGGATAGAAAACAGAAAGGGAATGCGGTTCATAAAATACGCCTGTGTAATGAATACCAAAGATCGTAAAAAAGATATGTTTTACGCTTTGTTCTTTTAGAATTTAACCCTAAAACATATCGCATCAATAATTTATTGGCGTACGTTTTTAGTTTAGTGGTCAAACAAATGTAAACCTTCAAGGTTTTTTTGTAAACCTTGAAGGTTTGTAGGTAGGTATAGGTTCTATATTTTCTATTGTCAGATTGAGCTTGTCGAAATCCAATTGAAAATTATAAGATTAAGAACTTCGACAAGCTCCCTTTGACATCTAAGAGGAAAGTAAATAAAAACTTTTGGATACTGGTGGAGTTCATTACATAGCGGTATGAGGGTAGAAAAATACCACAATTTATTAAATACTACCAAAATACATTAAAACACTGTTTTTTAGTGCCTTAACGATCTCCTGCAGGGGTGCAGCAGATCAATGTAAGAGTTGTAGCGATCTCCTGCAGGGGTGCGACAGGTCGATATAAGAGTTGTATTGATCTCCTGCACCTTGCGAGAGATCGATATATGGGTTGAGCTTCGAGTGCCTCAGCTCCCTACCAGGTAGGGTTCCATAAAATGTATTTGTTATGCTTGTTTTTTAGCTTTTAACGATGTTGTCATCCTATGTTTGTATAGGGTTTAAATTTCAATAATGATTTACTTTGT
>NZ_CDSBKO010000069.1:0-26305 GCF_977115655.1 Aquimarina sp. | reverse complement strand
GTTGCAACCCTCGATATTTTTTTGTTACACACTTCGTGGCTTAGTGCCTTTTTTTATAGGCTCAAAAAACATAAAAAGAGTATGCCTGAATTTTTAGACATACTCTTTTACTTTTCTACCAATTCGAAAAAATATCTTTCTTTACTATATAAAACCCGGCTAAGCATCTACAATAGTTCTGGATTGTTGGTATTCATTATAAAAAGTGGTATTTGTAAGCTAGTATCGTATCATCAGTTTATCCAAAATATCATTCAACAAGTATTTTCCTTCTTTTACATGATCGTCTATATCCTTTTTTACTGCATTGATCGAAGACTGCTCTGGTCTGGTATTACCTACCAAAGATTTAAACTCTGTAGTAGTAGTTCTTATGTCTTCAATCTCTGATTCGGTTACCCCATACTCCGATTGTAAGATAATCTTTATCTTTTCTGCCTCACTGGTTAATATTTTACTATAAACAACCAGGTCTGTTTCTTTTTTGATTTCTAATGCACTTATAGAAGTTACAGAAACCTCTTTTAACTCCTCGTTTTTCGTAACAGCTGCATGGGCAGACAAAGCACCTGCCAAAACAAGGAGTTTATTCTCCATATAGTAGCACGGATCAAATTTTTATTCTTTGTCATTCCTTTGGTTGTTCTGGATACGTCTTCTCCAAGTATTTCGATGCCATCAATTTCAATATCCAATATTTTTTTGTATCCGTAAATTTTGGGTTACCACTCCAAATACTAGTGTATTTGTCTAACGTATTTTGCGTTGCCAAAAACATACGGTAATTTTTTAATTGATTTTATAATACTCCTAACCCAAACAAGTGTATCCAAAGACAAGCCAACCTTATCCAAACACCGACTAAGTGCATTCAAAGACAATCTAGCCTTATTCAAATACTAATTATACAGTTACAAGTATTTACAGACCTTATATCGTTATGGGATACTTAATAAGTTACCTCTCTTCGATAAATACTATCCATATATGTCGCTCAGGAAAAAAATTACCCCTATAGGTGTATTTTTTTCACTTTTATAAATCGCTTCAAATTCTATTTCGTGTAGTAGTACTAGTGTATAGTAAAATAAGGGCGCGGTATTGCTGTGTTAAGGAATCGTTATCTGTCCTTTTTTACCCGTAACATTTTTATTTCAAAAGGGATCAACCCATATAAAATATAAATCTAACTTTTAAAACTTTTTTATTATGAAAAATCTTATTTTCTCATTATTTGCATTGATTACAATCACTGTAAATTCACAAATTAATGTTAAAGACTTTCAAGTTACTGCTAATCCTAACAACTCTTATGCAAGAGGAGATAGGTTCGATTTCAAATTTGATGTTCAAGGCATTTATAGTGATCTGGAATTATTTGTCTACTATGAAAGCGAATCTCGATCGAATCTTTTAGGAAAAATCCATTGGAATCGAGATAGAGATGAACCTCTAAACTTTCCTACTTATATAACAAGAAACACATGGTTCAACAGTTTTTTAGATAGAACTATTACGATTCCAGGTAAAAAATTCATTTTAATTGTTAAATATAACAACCACAGAAAGCAATTAATTTATCAATCATCTTCTCCAGACAACGATGGAGATGGGGTTCCTAACTCACAAGATAATTGTCCTAACGTAGCAGGTCCTGCTTCTAATAATGGCTGTCCTGTATTACCTAACTTAAAATTAAAAAGCCTTAAAGTTAGAAACACTACTACAAATAGCACAATTTTCAATTTCCCTAACGGTAACACGGCTACCCCAACTTTGAATAAAGGCAATTATTATGATTTTATTATCGAAGTTGAAAATAACATATCAGGCTCAAATGCAGCAAATTCTGTTTCTTTGGATATGTTATTAAACACAAGTACTACTCTTTATCCAGACCCCAGAGCAAATGTATACAATGTAAGTACAGATAGTAATATTGGTAATGTTAATGCAAACAGTTCCATAATAAAAACATTTTCAGTATACGTTTCTAGTACTATAGGTTCTTCACCATCCTTATCTAATGGGAGTGGATATACGTTAAGCTTTGATATAGATAGCAAAGGTCGAATTAGCGAATCGAATGAAAATGATAATATAAATCAACTCCAATTTATATATTCTTCTTCAAGATCGAATACTCTTTCTGCTTTAAAACCGTCTAATCATAAGCCTTATGAAGTATCTGTTTTCAACATTTCTGGAACACCAGTAACCAAAAAAATAGTTGTAAACAAAGAAGAAGAAAACTCGTTTACCAAAAACTTGCCCAAAGGATTTTATATCATTAAAAATGGTACAGAAACGTATAAAGTAGTAAAATAAAAACAGGGATACCTCTATTTTATAGTATAGCCGAAAATCAGGACACATCCTGGTTTTCGGTTTTTTTTGTTTTTACCCCTAAAAAAAAGCTCCTTCCTTTGGATAAAGTTGGAGGGTTCGCAAATCCCTCTTTCTTATCCATCTTCAAAAAGATGGATAATTCATTCTCCCTTTTACGTAAAGGGAGAGCTTTTATAAGTATATCCTAATAAAAAGGCTCCTCTCTTTGGAGAAAGGGAGAGCTTTAATAAAATTTTACTACGTTTGTTACTAATGAAGAAAACACAAATACATACTAAAAAAGAACTCAAAGAATATCGAAGAGCATTAAGAAAAAACCTTACCCCTGCCGAAGCTTTTTTATGGAACCATATAAAATCTAAAAAATTAGACGGAAAAAGATTTCAGAGACAGCATAGTATAGAATATTATATTGTAGATTTTTATTGCGCTTCAGAAAAACTGGTTATTGAGCTGGATGGCGAGGTGCATAATAGCCCTCAGGCTGTGCTAAAAGATACTATTCGAACAACAAGACTTAATGAACTTGGGTTTACAGTTATTAGATTTGAAAACAAGATGGTTTTTGACTATCTGCCTTCTGTATTATCCGAAATAAAAAGTCATTTCACCCATACACCTTAATAAAAGGTAAGTTAGGAGATTATTAAATCCCTCTTTCTTTCCAACCTTTGAAAGGTTAGAAATTCATTCTCCCTTTATGTAAAAGGGAGAGCTTTATATATACCACCAAAAAGCTCCTCCCTTTGGATAAAGGGAGAGCTTTAATACGATTGTATTTTGTTTTTTAGCGTAATGGCTTTACTTTGATATTTTCCATTGTAATGAATAATGTCTTCTAGCTTTAAAATACATTTATCTTTCTGTTTTACTTTTAGATAAGTTAATGCCATATACCACAATGCATCTTCATAAAAACCACTATCACTCGGGATATTCGTAAACATTGCAATAGCTTTCTGTTCCTTATTGATATGTAAATAGCTATTGCCAATACACAATCTTATTTCGTCTGTTAGTGGTATGGTATCCAAGTTTTCAAAAACAGAAATTACCTTATCATAATTACCCGCAGTGTAGTGTTGCAGAAGGGTTTCTACCCACTCCTTATTGGTTTCGCTTCTTATACCATCTGTTATTGGATAGGGAGTATAATACGCTGTATATAAATCTTGCATGGTATCTTTTGGCAGGAACGTTTGCCACACCACACCACTTATGCCCAGCAAGAGTACAACTATTGCTGCAATCTTCCAATATTTAAAAAACGGTTTTTGTTTTGCAACACCTTCCATACTTTCTTCTTCATAAAACTCTTGCTGGATACTTTGCAAGTTTTTCTTAAAGTTCAGCAGTTTTTTATCTTGCAATACATCTCGCAAAGCTCGGTGTTTTTCTACTTCTATTTGCAGTTTGGGATCTATAGCTATTTCCTTTATGAAAGCTTTGTGATCTTCTGTAGATAATCGATTGGCAAGAAAGTCTTCTATCCTGTCAAAAGTGGATGAGGATCTGTTCATAATCTCTATTCTTGTGGGATATTTATTCTTAATTCTTCGTAGGTGGGATCGCTTTCGATACGCTCTATCAAGTGTTTTTTGCATTCAAATTTTTTCTTTCTGGCATATCCTTCAGAGTACCCTGTTTCCTCTGCAATTTGCCGCATACTCTTTTCTTCAAAAACCAACGATAATAGCTTTTGGCATGCGGCAGATAGTTGCAAAAAATATTTACGATAGACATGTTCTCTATCCTGATTTTCTATCCTTTGCAATATATCATCATCTAATTCTTCAGAGATTTCAAAAACTGTATCGGTAGTAAGTACTTTACTTTTTTTTTGCAATCTCTTTTTCCATAAATTTTTACAAATAGCAAAAAAATAGGTGCGCAATGTAGTGGTAAGCTCCAAAGAATCCGACTCCAGCTTTTGGTATAGCAGCACCAAAGCATCTTGAAAAACATCTTCCACATCCTCTTTATTGCCAGAGTTTTGAAGAACATATCCTCTTATATACTTAAAATTATCTTTGTAGAAATTTTTAATAATTGCCCGGTCTCCTGCCAATATCCCTTTTAAGATTTCCCGGTCTTTTGTATCCTTCATAATTTGAGATGTTATAAGACTATCTGCAATGTTACTATATGGTTAAATTGCTATAAATCTAAACTAAAAAACAACCATTTTAAGTTCTTTGTGGTTAACGAATTGTTAGCAAACCTTAGAACGTATGAAGCCATTTTTTGTTATAAAAATTAGTGTCGTATTCCTATTTATTTTTAGTGATTTTTTATCTGCACAATCTGTAAATGATACCTTACTGGCCAATCAATATTATAAAAAAGCGGACTCTTTATTAGGAGATAAAAAAGTAGATAGTTCTATTATTTATTTTAAGAAAGCATTGATACTATATAAAACCAATACATCTTGGGAAAAAGTAGCTTCTTGCTATAATAAAATTGCAGCAAATTATAGAAACACCTCTAAATTTGACAGTATCCTGTATTTCTCTGAAAAAGCAATACAAATTTGTGAAACAAAACCCATAATAAATAATACAGAAAAAGCAAATGCTCTAAATAACACAGGATGGTATCATTTTGAAAAAGGAAATTATTCTGAAGCATTATTGTACTTTAAAAAAGTTTTAAGGATTAGATCTCAGGTTCTTGAAACAAATCATGAAGATATCGCTGATTCATATAACTGTTTGGGTAGAACTTATTCTAAAACTTACGAACTTGATTTCGCTATAAATTCGTACGAAAAAGCATTAGAAATAACCAAACGAAATGACAAAAAATCTAATAATATTGGCATATATTATAACAATCTTTTTGTAATATTTTGGAAAAAAGGAGATTATGATAAAGCTTCTGAAAATTTATATAAAGCTATTAATTTTCAAGAAAAAATATCTCATCAAAATCATCCTAAAAATGTACTTTATTATAATAATCTGGGGAATTTATTAATGACTAAAGGGGATTTTGAAAAGGGATTAGAACATTATAAAATAGCTTTAAGAATTCAATTAAATCTAGAAGATAAAGAAGAAAAATTAACAGCTTCATTGTACAACAACATAGGGAATACTTATAAAATATTAGGAAAATATGATAACGCTTTAAGCTATCACAAAAAAGCATTGACAATAAGAAGAAAAATATATGGAGAACAGCATAATTCAACTGCCATGTCTTTTATTAATTTAGGAAATATTTCTAGAATAAAAGAAAATCCAGAAGAAGCCTTAAAATATTATCATAAAGCAAAAAATATCTTCATTAATACTTACGGGAACAAACATCCTAGCCTAGGAAAAAGTTATAACAATATTGCTGTAATATATTTTAAAACTGATGATATCAATAATGGTTTAGAATATTTTAATAAAGCTATTGATATATATGTGAATGCTTATGGCGAATTACATCCAGAAATATCAGATACCTATACAAATTTATCTGAATGTTATTTAGAAAAAAATATGTACGACAAATCAATATTCTTTTCTAAAAAGGCTTTAAATATCAATTTTAAAACTCTAGGAGAAAAACATCCTTATAATTCAGATATATATAATGATTTAGCAACAATACTTTACAAAAAAAAAGAATATAAAAAAGCACTACACTTTTGTGAAAAAGCAATAAACACAAATATTAAATCTCCAAAAAAAGAACACAGAATAGAATTCTTTGATATTAAGACCGCTTTAAATTCTATACAAATTAAAGCTAAAATCAATAAAGCTTTATATGAAAAAAAAGGAAAAATATCTAATCTACAAAAATCTATAAAATCCTACCAAAAAACAGATTCCTTAATCGCTTATGTTAGACAAACTACTCAGGATTATGAAGACAAGCTTACTTTTGCGCAAACGGTTAAAGAAATTTATGCCGATGCTATAGAAGCTAACTATCTATTATATAAAGCACAGAGAGACCCCAAGGCTTTACATAGAGCTTTTTATTACAGTGAAAAAGGCAAAGCCAATACTTTACAAGAGCTACTTAATGATAGTAACGCCAAACAATTTTCTGATATACCTCTAGAAACTTTAGAATTTGAGCATACCTTAAAAACAGATTATGCTTTTTATACCTCACAAATCACTAAAGAGCAATCTAACACCAATATAGATAGTACAAAACTTGCTTTATTCGAAAACAAGATATTCAGGATTAAAACACAGCAGGATTCGTTACGCACAGTTTTAGAAAAAACCTACCCAAAATATTACCAATTAAAATACAATACGTCTTTTCTACCTGTTGGAGATATTCAAAAACAACTCCCGGATAACACTACGCTACTGGAGTTTTTTACCACCGATAGTGTAACCTATGCATTTAGCGTCTCTAAAAACACCATAAATTTTACCAAAACACATACCTCACAATTGGCACAGGATATAGAAAATTTTCATAAAAACATTGTTTCTAAAAACATACAATCCTATAAAGATCTTGCCACAAAACTATACGATAGTCTTTTACTGTCTGTAGCATCCAAAATAAAAGGAGAGGAATTGATTGTTATCCCAGATGGTCCACTATGGCATCTTAACTTTGATGTATTACATACTCAAAAAGAAGTTTCTAACGATCCAAAACGTTTTCCTTATCTATTGCGCAAATATGCTATTTCTTATGCCAATTCTGCTAATGTTTTGTTTGCTAAGGACAAAAATCCCAAAGAGGCAACTACACTACAAGAATGCCTTGCTTTTTCCTTTACAGACAGTACACAAATAAAAACTACAAATACCCTGCTATTATCTGATTTAAGAAATTCGATAGTTGACCTGCCGGGCACCCGAAAAGAGATTAAAGCCATCGCTGATATTATAGACGGACAATATTATTTTGGATCACAGGCAAACGAAACCAATTTTAAAAAAAACGCAGGAAAATACAACATTATTCATCTGGCTTTGCATGGAGAGGTAGACAATGAAAATCCAAAAAACTCTAAACTATATTTTACCAAAAACAAGGATACCATACAAGATAACACATTATACAGCCATGAATTATTTGCAATGCACATCCCGGCAGAACTAACTGTACTTAGTGCCTGTAATACCGGGGCAGGAAAAATTGCAAAAGGAGAAGGTATTATGAGCCTGGGAAATGCTTTTCAATATGCAGGAACCAAAAGTTTATTATTAAGTAATTGGGAAATATCGGATCAAACTACTCCCCAGATAATGAAAGAGTTTTATACTAACCTAAAAAAAGGAATGACCAAATCCAAAGCTTTACAGCAAGCAAAGTTAAAATATCTGGGAACCGCAGACATACATCGAACACATCCTTTTTATTGGGGAGGATTTTACCTTGTTGGCAATTCAGCTCCTATTGCTTTTAAGTCAAGTACTATGCTATATTGGATTCCAGGTACGTTAGTATGTTGTATAGCCTTGGTATTGGGGGTAGTTTTATACAGAAAGCGCAAAAATACTCTTAACATAAAATAAAAGATTCTTTTTTAATCCTTACATGTTTTAAAGACATGTAAGGATTACTTCAACAACAGAGCTAGTTTGAGAAAGACTTCCGGAAAATACATTTTGTTTTCAAGGCAAGACTTGGGAAAGTAAAATCTCAACGAGGAATTATAACTTATATCTACACCTTCACTTCTTTCCACTTTCCTTTTTTAAACCATATAATCCCAATCACGGCTATTAGCACCTCGGCAAAGGTAATTGCCCAAAACACTCCTATAGCTCCCCAATCCATAACTAATGCCGCAAAATATGCAAATGGCAATTGAAACACCCAAAAGCAGAAAAAATTGATAATCGTAGGGGTTTTAGTGTCCCCGGCACCATTAAACGATTGTATAACCACCATACCATACCCATAAAAGATATATCCTGTAGCAATTATTCGTAAACTTAATGCACCATATTCTACAATAAGGGTTTCATTACTAAAAATTTTTAGGATAGCTTCTGCAAATACCAAATAAAATACAGACACAATACCCATAAAAACTGCATTGTATTTTCCGGTTTTCCAAACCGATTGCTCTGCTCGTTCGGGTCTTGCCGCTCCAAGATTTTGCCCAACTAATGTAGCCGCTGCATTGCTCATACCCCACGAGGGCATAAGGGTAAACATCAATACCCGAATTGCAATGGTATATCCTGCCAGAACTTCGCTCCCAAACTCTGCCATAATACGCATTAAAAACACCCAACTGGAGGTTCCGATAATAAATTGTCCTATCCCACCCAAAGATACTTTGATAAGGTTGAGCATTATCCCCGCGCGAAAAACAATATCTTTTAAAGACACTTTGATCTTACTCCACCCGTAAAAAAGAATTAATAGCTGAAACAAAACTGCGCTGCCCCTGCCAATAGTAGTGGCAATAGCTGCCCCCTGAACTCCAAATGCAGGCACAGGACCAAATCCAAAGATAAAAACAGGGTCCAAAATGATGTTTAATATATTTGAAAATATCAATACCCGCATCGCTACAGAAGCATCTCCTGCACCACGAAACACTGCATTGATCAAAAACAGAAGCATAATAGTCACATTACCCCCCAATAGTATCTGTGTATAGCCATACCCATCTGCAATAAGATCTGATTCTGCACCCATAAGACCAAGTATTTCTTTGGGGAAAAGTATGCCCAACACACTAATTACCGATGCAATAACGATTCCTAAAAATATAGATTGAATAGCAGCTTGCGAAGCTCCATTAATATCTTTCTCCCCAACCCTTCGGGCAACTATTGCAGTAACACCCATGCTAAGGCCTATAGCTACAGCATATACCAGAGTAAGCACAGATTCTGTTAATCCAACCGCTGCAATAGCATTGGCCCCCAGAAAAGAAACATAGTAAGCATCTACAAGGAAAAAAACCGATTCCATCATCATTTCCAGTACCATAGGAACCGAAAGCATGAAAACTGCTTTGCGAATACTGCCAGATGTAAATTCTTGCTCTTTGCCGGTTATAGCTGTCTTAAAATAAGAAAATATACGAGTAAGGATAAGTTTATTTTGAGTCATAATAGTAAAAATTATATACGAATTAAATGGATACAAAAAACCAAGAAGGAACTCTTAGCTTCTAAATACGGGAGTCTGATTGTACAATTATGTACATAATTCTATTATAACTTCATGATAAAACAAATATGCGGTATTATTTTTGAATTTCAAAATTAATTATATTTTGCTCTCTTAACAATATTACATAGTTATTGTTTGTAAAGTAATTATCATATTTACGTTTAAACCGTAAATATTGTACGGATTAATAGTTTGTTTGGTGTTAAACAGGCAAGTACAGCTATTTTTTATATAGTTTTTAATTTTTATGTTGTATATTTATCCTCCCGAAATAAATTTTTGTATGAAAAAAATCTACTTGCTGCTTATGTTTATTGGTGTTGTTTGTTTGTCCTTCTCTTCAGGGATTCAAGCACAATCCAGTAGTGTCCAGGAAGAAGGCACTAAAAGCGAAAAAATTGAAGGCATTAGTATTTATCCCAACCCTGCGACTGGTGATAAACTTTTTATTACCTCTGCCAAAAATCTTACCAAAACAATTTCTATTTTCACCGTATTGGGTGAAAAAGTTATGTTTAAGGTCTTAATAGGAAGAGAATTAGATATTTCATCCTTACCTCCTGCTGTTTATGTTATAAGGATCAAGGAAGGAGAACAAAAAGCTACTTTAAAATTTGTACGTGGTTAACTAAATTATTTATTAGTTTTTTTGTTTCTTAAATATATCCTTCGAAATTTCTTATAACTTTTATCCTAATAAACAGGGTGTCTGTTTACCTCATTTTTATACCTTTGTTTTACAACATTTGTGGAACAATCTTTATGCAAGCCGATACTATTTTTTCTATTCAAAACCATTCAGATTTTGAGCGATTGGCGTTGCGCATTTTTACTCATCAATACCATAACAATAGTATTTATCAAAGATTTTGTAATCTGCTTGGTGTTACAAAAACTTCTGTACAGCACATAAATCAAATCCCATATTTACCTATACATTTTTTTAAACAAGAAAAAGTAGTAAGCAATCAGATCCCCACGCAAAAAGTCTTTACAAGTAGCGGGACTACAGGTAGTATAACCAGCAAACACTACGTTAGCGACTTATCTGTTTATGAAAAAAGTTTTACTAAAGGGTTTCAGTATTTTTATGGGGGCATTACAGAATATGTGGTTTTAGCATTATTACCGTCGTATCTGGAAAGAGAAGGATCTTCTTTGGTATATATGGCAGAAAAACTTATTAAAGATAGTAATCATCCTGAAAGTGATTTTTATTTGCACAACATCCCTGAACTTGTAAAAACCATACAAAAACTTATTTCTAAAGATAAAAAAATACTACTTCTGGGAGTTTCTTTTGCTTTATTGGATCTTGTTGAAAATTACAACCTGCAATTAAATGACACTTGTGTAATCATGGAAACCGGAGGCATGAAAGGCAGAAGAAAAGAAATGATTCGAGAAGAATTACACGAAGTTCTTAAAAAAGGGTTTGGTGTTTCGCAAATCCATAGTGAATATGGCATGACAGAATTGTTATCTCAAGCATATTCTAAAGACAATGGTATTTTTTATTGCCCGCCATGGATGAGAATTTCTACTAGAAACCCCGAAGACCCTTTAACTTTATTAGAAACCAACAAAACCGGTGGGGTAAATATTACAGACCTTGCCAACATAAACTCCTGCTCTTTTATAGCTACGCAGGATTTGGGCAAAACCTATCCCGATGGAAGCTTTGAAATTTTAGGCAGATTTGACCATAGTGATATTAGAGGGTGTAACTTAATGGCTCTATAATTATGGCTGCAAAAAAGAATTTAGGTTGTTTTTCGTTTCCTGCAATTCTGCTAATCTCTTTGGTTGGTAGTGGGGTTATTCAAACATTTATACCGATCTCTTTATCTACAGCATTTGTATTGTTATTGCTGTTTTTTTCATGGTTACTAGGTAAACTGGAGGGAGCACATGAAAAAAAATTCTACTGGCGTTATATAGCATACAGCTTATTAGTTCTTATACTTACTTTTGGATTGCGTTACATTCTGGATAGCACACCTATATCTTTAGAAAGCCAAAAATCTAATATTTCTGAATCCATTTATCGTGAAAAATCTCTGGAAAATGGAGATTCTATAACTCTGCTAAAACAAGACAGAAAATGGATCGATAATTATGGCAACACTTTTCATGGAAAGTTTTCGGTTAGAGAAAATGATTATATAACTTCCAAAAAAGAATATTTTAATAAGGCGCAAAAACAACAATCCTGGGGGAAGTTATATAAATATTTGGCCGATTCAGATACTCCAAGACTTGATTTAATCCTTAAAGAGTTTACCAAAATAAAAGAAGCAAAACAGCTTAACCAGTTTGAATTTGCCGAAATGGTAGTTACTTTTATACAAGATATCCCCTATTCTTTTGTTTTTGAAAACGCGTGCCAACCTCCTTCAAAATACGAAGAGTCTATTAAAGTAGTATTAGAAAAATGCTCAGATTGCTGTATTGGTAACATTCCATTCGGAATCCAAAATCCAGTAGGTTTTATGGGTAATCTAAAAGGAGATTGTGATACCAGAACCGTAATTATATATGCTATCCTTAATTATTTTGGATATGATGTTGCTATACTTAACAGTGACTACTATAAGCACTCTATTCTGGGCTTGCACATACCTGCAAAAGGAGTTTATAAAATATACAATGGCAAAAAATACTATACCTGGGAGACTACAAACAAATACTTTACTATAGGTACGTTACCCAAAAATTTTGATAATATAAACCATTGGTACATTGTACTAACTAACAAATAAAACTATGCAAACCAAAATATTAACCCTTGCTTTTATAGAAATGGCACTAGCTATTGTGGTTTCTGTACTTATATTATTTATATCTTTTAAAATTCTGCAAAAAGTTTTTTTTAAAGACATTTCGATTAGAGAAAATAATATGGCATTTTCTATTTTTACAGCAGGAATAATTCTTTCCATAGGTATTATTCTTTCAGAAATCATTCCTTCTATTACTAATATGGTACGATTATCTATGTCTGGGGAAAATGAAATTACATTTTCAGAAATCATTCAATATTCAGGATTATATTTAGGTATCGGGTTTTTATTTGCATTACTTATCAATACTTCTGTCTTTTTGCTCTTTTCTGCATTGACCAAAGGTGTTAACGAATTTAAAGATATCCAACAAAACAATGTTGCTTCTGCCATAGTGGTAACCGCTACCTTAATTGCTATCACCTTGATTGCAAAAGACAGCATTAGCCTGTTAATTAGCGCATTGATCCCATATCCAGAAACTACTAATTTTATGTTATAAAGAACATTATATCTAAAAATGTGTTAAAACTGTAAGGTCTTCATCCTTTTTCGATCTAATACTTATAACTCTGTATTAGAAACAAATAAGATGAACAAATTTTTTATTTTACTTTTTTTTGGCTTCGTTTTTACAACAAATGTAATCGCTCAAAAAATAGATTATAACACCAATAAAGGTTTTATAGCAGGGGGATATGATGTAACCGAATATTTTAACAATAAAGCGGTAAAAGGAGATAGTAAATACCAAACCATGCATGATGGGGCTAGCTATAAATTTATAAGTCAAAAAAATTTGGATAGATTTAAGAGTAGTCCTGATAAATATACTCCTCAATATGGTGGATACTGCGCGTATGCAATTGCAGTAAATAGTGAAAAAGTGGATATAAACCCTAAAACTTTTGAAATACGTGAAGATAAGTTATATCTGTTTTATAATTCTTGGGGGATTAACACCCTAGAAAAATGGATAGATAAAGGTGCAGCAAATTTGCAAAAGAAAGCGGATACTAATTGGCAAAAAATTAAAATAAAAAAGTAATGCAGTAGTATTGAGTTGCATATAATGCTAAGTTTTTTTCAATAATTGATTGGTTAGTTTGACAAAGTCTGCTAAGAAGAAATTCTGGCAGGCTTTGTTGTTTAGTAGAAATTAACAATAAAAAGATGGTGAGAGATTATTCTTAAAAACAAACAGATAAGTAACTGTTTTTTAACAATTTCTAATTTCACCTTACTACATAACCTTAAAAAACGTACGCTAAAAAACTGGTTTACAGAGTACAATGTTTTTTACACTTCAAAATATACACAATATTAAATATCCATTAATCGTTTTCTTCGGTACATAACACAAATTCAACTTAAATTTAACAAAATGAAAACAAACAAATTTCTAAGCTTATCGGCTTTAACCTTTTCTGTATTAATGTTTTTTAACTGTCAAGATGATTCTGATCAGGAACTGACACTGCTAGAAGAACAACCCGGATTCTCCGAAGCCTCTTCAGAAGTCTATCCACTAACAGGAAATGAAAAAAAGGTTACCAAAATCTTTTTTGGTGAAAAAACCGAATTTAGTGAAGTAAATAACACTCTTATTCTTGGAGATATGATATTATCTCCAGAACAGGTAGAGGAATCTAACCTCCTTGAAAAAGGAGTAATTCGCAGAGACAGACATTGGTCCAAATCCGGAAACTATTACTATATCCCGTATACTGTAGACAGTAGTTTGCCAAACAAAAACCGTGTTACCGATGCTATTGCCCACTGGGAAGGTAAAACCAAAATACGATTTATAGAAAGAACAAACCAAAGTGCTTATATACATTTTAAAAAAGGCTCAGGATGTTCTTCTGCTGTAGGAAAAACAGGGAGTAAACAAAATATTACTCTGGGTTCTGGTTGTTCTACAGGGAATACCATTCATGAAATCGGACATGCTATTGGTATGTATCATGAGCAACAACATCCAGATCGTGATAATTATGTTACTATTAATTTTGATAATATCGAAAGCGGAAAATCTTCAAATTTTAATAAAAAATCTTCTTCTTCGGTTAGAACATCCACATTTGATATTGGATCTATCATGATGTATGGTTCTTATTTTTTTAGTAAAAACGGAAAACCAACGATCGTAAGAAAAGATGGAAGCACTTTTAATATACAACGTAGCGCATTAAGCAGCGGAGACCTGAGTGCTATAAGACTATATTATCAATAATATCTGTATCCATTAAAAAAGGAGAGAAATATCTGATATTTCTCTCCTTTTTTAATATTTTCAAACCAATTTTATCTATTCTTCTTAAATAATTAGGTTTTACTCCTGTTTTTATACTGCTCTAATCACAAAATAGTTTTTCTTACCTCGTTGCAATAACACAAACTGATTGTTAATCAAATCTTGTTCAGATATCGAATATGTATCGGTAACTTTTTCTCTATTTACCGATATAGAGTTTTCTTTTAAGGCTCTTCTGGCTTCCCCATTAGATTTTAAAAATCCGGTATACTCTGCCAAGGCTCCTATAATATCTAATCCATCGGCAATTTTATCTTTTGCAACTTCGGCTTGTGGCACTCCATCAAAAACGTCTAAAAAAGTAGCTTCATCCAACTCTTTTAAATCTGCAGAGGTAGATTTTCCAAAAAGGATATTAGACGCTTTAATCGCATTATCCAGATCTTCTTGAGAGTGCACTATAACCGTAACCTCATCTGCAAGTCTTTTTTGTAATATCCGTTCGTGTGGTACTTCTTTATGTTCTGCTACCAAAGTTTTTATTTCTTCTTCTGTTAAAAAGGTAAAAATCTTGATATACTTTTCTGCATCTTCATCACTGGTATTTAACCAATATTGATAAAACTTGTATGGTGAGGTACGTTTGGCATCCAGCCATACGTTTCCACCTTCAGATTTCCCGAATTTAGACCCATCAGATTTTGTGATTAACGGGCAGGTTAATGCATATCCTTTTCCTCCTGCTATTCGTCTGATTAATTCGGTACCGGTAGTGATATTTCCCCATTGATCGCTTCCGCCCATTTGTAGTGTACACTCATGCTCTCGATATAAGTGTAAAAAATCATATCCTTGTACCAATTGGTATGTAAATTCTGTAAAAGACATTCCTTCTGAAGATTCTGAGGAAATTCGGTTTTTAACCGAATCTTTTGCCATCATATAGTTAACCGTAATATGTTTTCCTACATCTCTAATAAATTCCAGAAATGAAAACTCTTTCATCCAATCGTAATTATTAACCAATACTGCTGCATTGGAAGCATCGCTTTCAAAATCTAAAAATCTGCTTAATTGAGATTTTATTGCTTCTTGATTATGACGAAGTGTTTTTTCATCCAACAGGTTACGCTCGGCAGATTTACCAGATGGGTCTCCTATCATTCCTGTAGCTCCTCCAACCAGTGCAAAAGGTTTATGTCCTGCTCTTTGATAATGCGCCAATAACATTATAGGAACCAGATTACCAATATGCAAGGAGTCTGCAGTAGGATCAAATCCAACATACGCAGCTCGCATTTGTTCCATTAAGTATTCTTCGGTACCGGGCATGGCATCATGCAACATCCCTCTCCATCGTAACTCTTCTATAAAATTTTTGGTCATTGTGCTATAATTCAATTAAGAGCCGCAAAGATAAAAATATGAATACTATTCTGCTATGAATAGTAAGAGAAATCAACAAGACATTGTTTTTACCTTATACTTTCTCTAACAAAAAACTCAAGTTAAATTCTAAATTTTGTTCTGTCAAACAACAAACAAGGTAACATTTTTACTTTCTTTGTTATTAACTACTAGATATATAGTTTTATCCCTTATGAAAAAAGCCTCTTTATTTTCTCTGTCTTTTATAGCCTGTTTCTCTTTCTGTCTGTCGTTCTCATCTGCTACATACGCACAAGTAGAAAAAGATACCATATTAGCATCACAATATTTTAAAAAGGCGGATTCTTTGTTGACCGATAGAAAGCTAGATAGTTCTGTTGTATATTTTGAAAAAGCTTTAAAGATCTATCAAAAATCTGAATCTTGGGAAAAAGTGGCTGCCTGCTATAATAAAATATCTAATGTGTACTTCAATAATTCTAATTCCATTAAATCCATTGAAGTTGCTAAAAATGCCTTAAAAACATGCAAACAGTATCTACATAGCAATCATAGAGAAGAAGCCTATGCATATGACAATATCGGATACTATTATATGTATAATTCTGAATATACAACTGCATTAGATTATCTTAATAAGTCATTAAAAATACGTAATGAAATATTTCCAAAAAACAATCATGAGGACATAGCATTATCATATTATAAAATAGGCTTTCTAAATCATAGGTTAGGGCTATTTGATTTAGCATTGAAAACGCACAAAAAAGCATTAAAAATTCGTCAAAATATTTATGATGATGAAAATCCTATTGTTTCTGATTCTTATAATCAAATGGGATTAGCTTATGAAAGATTAGGAAAATATGAGGATGCAATTTCTTGTTATAATAAAGCATTAAAAATTAAATTACATACTTATGGTGAAAAACATATCGAGACAAGTTATATATATTCTAATCTAGGGTACGTTTATATGGATATTTCAGAATATCAAAAATCTGAATTCTATTTTAAGAAAGGATTAGCTATACAAATAAAAACATACGGAGAAGAACATGTAAATGTAGCACGATCTTATTATATGATAGGAGGGCTTTATAAACAAATAGGTAAATATACCCTATCAGAACAAGCCTATCAAAAAGCACTAAGCTTATATATTAAATTATTAGGAGAAGAAAATACTATGGTAGCTAATACCTACTATAGTTTAGGAAGGATTTTTTCTGATAGAGGCTTAAATGATGTTTCTTTAATAAATTTTCACAAAGCTCTCGATATATATAGTCATAAAAACAAAAATCATCCTAGTATTGGTAAAATTTATAATATGATAGGAATTGTATTATCTAATAAGGGAGCTTATGAAAAAGCTTTACAGTTTTATAAAAAAGCTTTGGAAATCTCTATTAATACCTTAGGTGAAAACCATTACCAAACAACAACCGCATATAGTAATATAGCATTGATCTATGTCTACAAGGAAGACTATGATCAAGCTTATTATTACGCCAATAAATCATTAAATATCCGGACAAATAGCTTGGGAGACAATCATCCTAAAATAGCAATATCCAATATGCGAATAGGGAGCATTTATTTTGATAAAAAGCAATATCAAGACGCATTATATTATTACAAAAAGGGTTATAACATATACTTAAATAGATTTAACAATAATCATCCACAAATTTCAGAGTCTTTAGGAAAAATAGCTCTCCTAAAACTAAAAATGGGAGAATTAAATGAAGCATTACAGTATTGTAACCAGTCTTTAGAAATTAACAAAAAACTATATCCAGAAAACAATAGTATTATTGCCAAAAACTATAATGACATTGCATCTATTTATTTAGAAAAAAAAGAATACCAAAACGCATTACAAAATTATCAAAAAGCACTACAATCAAATTCTAAGTTCCATGAGGAATTCATTAGTGAGGTTTCCCTAAAAATTGATAACTACCTAGACAAAAAATCATTATTAACCTCTATAACAGGTCAAGCCAAAACGTACAAAAAACTATATCTACAAGACAAAAATTTCGACTATCTTAAAAAAGCAATACAAAAGCACCACTTGGCAGACACCTTAATCCAGACTATCCGCCAGTCTTTTACGAACTATCAAGATAAAGTTGCCTTTGCCAAACAAGCAAAAGAAATCTATCAGGAAGCTATAGAAACCGTTTTACTACAAAAAGACTCACAATCGCTAGAACAAGCATTTTATTATGCAGAGAAAAGCAAGGCCAATACCTTAAAAGAATTACTTAACGATGCTGGTGCAAAAAACTATTCCGGGTTACCTGCAAATATGGTGGCTTTAGAAAAAGAACTAAGAATTAATCGTTCTTTTTATCAATCCAAAATCACAGAGGAGCTGTCTAATAAAGAGGTAGATACTTCAAAAATTCGTGATTTTGAAAATGAATTGTTTATAACCGACAGACGCCAGGATTCCTTAACCGAAATCTTAGAAAAAAATTACCCAAAATACTACCAGCTTAAGTATCGTAATGATATTGTTTCTATTACCGATATACAACAAAAGCTAGACGATAAGACTACTGTTGTGTCCTTTTTTACAGGAGATAGTGTTACCTATGCTTTTACCGTTTCTAAAAATGATATCTCTGTACAACAACTATCCACACCAAAACTAACCGAACAGATCGAAGAGTTTCGTAATAGTATTATCGCTAAAGATATACAAAAACATAAAAAACAAGCGTATGCATTATATACCAAACTTATTGCACCCATACAAGATAAGTTGGTTGGCGAGGAACTGATTATTATACCCGATGGTCCTTTATGGCACCTTAATTTTGAGGTATTGATAAGCAAAAAAGACGATTCTAACAATCCCGCACTGTTATCCTATTTATTAAAAGACTATGCCATCTCCTATGCCAATTCTGCTACCTTATTGTTTACCCCTTTTAAAGATGTTGCCAAATCTAAAACACTACAGGAGTGTCTGGCATTTTCTTTTTCAGATAGTACCAACATCGCACAAGCAAATACCATGCGCCTTGCAGCATTAAGAGATACCGGGGATGATCTTCCTGGTACGCGAAAAGAAATAAAAGCCATATCCAATATTATAGATGGAGAATACTATTATGGATCCCGGGCAATAGAATCTAATTTTAAAAAGAACGCAGGAAAGTATAACATTTTACATCTGGCACTACATGGGGATGTAGATAACGAGAGGCCAGAAAACTCTAAACTGTATTTTACCAAAAGTAAAGACACACTAGAGGATAATTTGCTGTACAGTCACGAATTATTTGCATTGGATATCCCGGCAGAACTTACGGTTCTAAGTGCCTGTAATACCGGATCGGGTAAAATAGCCAAAGGAGAAGGGATTATGAGTTTGGGTACTGCTTTTCAATATGCAGGAACCAAAAGTTTACTGTTAACCAGCTGGGAGGTATCGGATCAAACTACCCCCAAGGTAATGAAATATTTTTATACCAACCTAAAAGCAGGGATGAACAAAGCAAAAGCTCTGCAACAAGCCAAATTGCAATACCTAACCACTGCAAATATCAACAGAACCGACCCGTTTTACTGGGGAGCGTTTTATTTGGTAGGAGATTCTGCTCCGATTCCTTTCGAGAGCAATACATTACTATATTGGATTATAGGAGCCCTAACACTAGTATTATTAGTAGGTTTGCTTTGGTATCGAAGGAAAATAAGAAACACATGATATTTGCTTTTTTACAACAAGCAGTAACAATTAAAAGTAGATGTTGCTTTACTATACTGATGGTTTTAGTAAATTTGCGGTCTTAATTTTAGATGATGAGCTACGATTTTAATACTATTGAAGCCAAATGGCAAAAATATTGGGCAGAGAAACAAACTTTCAAAGCAGAAAACAATAGCGATAAAAAAAAGTATTATGTATTAGATATGTTTCCTTATCCTTCGGGAGCAGGATTGCATGTTGGGCATCCGCTTGGATATATAGCCAGTGATATATATACACGATATAAGCGTCATAAAGGATTTAATGTATTACATCCCCAAGGATATGATTCTTTTGGATTGCCGGCAGAGCAATACGCAATCCAAACAGGGCAACATCCTGCCATCACCACCAAAGAAAATATCGCTCGCTATCGGGAGCAATTAGATAAAATAGGATTCTCTTTTGATTGGAGCCGCGAGGTACGTACCAGTAATCCTGATTTTTATAAATGGACACAATGGATTTTTATCGAGTTATTTAACTCCTGGTATGATAAAAATGCAGATAAAGCAAGAGATATAAAAGATCTGGAAACTATTTTTGCTTCTACAGGAAATATAGAAGTACATGCAGTTTGTGACGAAAATATAGATCCGTTCACCTCGCAAGAATGGAATGGTTTTACCTCTAAAGAAAAGCAGGAAGTTTTGCTTAAATACAGGTTAACCTATTTAGCAGAAACCGAGGTAAACTGGTGTCCGCAGTTAGGAACCGTATTAGCAAATGATGAAATTGTAAACGGAGTTTCAGAACGTGGCGGATACCCGGTGATTCGTAAAAAAATGACCCAGTGGAGTATGCGAATCTCTGCCTATGCAGAGCGGTTACTACAAGGTCTGGAAACGATAGACTGGACAGAATCCTTAAAAGAATCCCAACGCAACTGGATCGGCAAATCGGTTGGGGCAAGTGTAACTTTTAATGTCCTTCCCTCTGGGGAGGATTTAGGAGGGGATGAAGAACAATATACAATCGAAGTTTTTACCACTCGCCCCGATACTATTTTTGGGGTAACGTTTATGACTTTGGCACCAGAGCATGATTTAGTACAAAAAATAACAACTCCCCAACAAAGAGCGGATATAGAAGCCTATATAGAAGCAACAGCAAAACGAAGCGAGCGCGAGCGCATGGCAGATGTAAAAACCATAAGTGGGGTATTTACAGGAGCGTATGCAGAGCACCCGTTTACCAAAGAACCAGTACCCATTTGGATTGGCGATTATGTATTGGCAGGATATGGTACCGGTGCTGTAATGGCAGTGCCATGCGGGGACCAGCGGGATTATGATTTTGCAAAACATTTTAATATCCCTATTACTAATATTTTTGAAGGAGTAGATATTTCTGAAGAAGCTTTCACAGATAAAGAAAATACGACTATCGCAAATTCTGATTTTTTAAATGGACTAAACTATAAAGAAGCTACTGCAAGAGCAATTCAGGAACTTGAAAAAATAGGACAGGGACAAGGAAAAACCAATTACAGACTTCGGGATGCCGTATTTAGTCGTCAGCGATATTGGGGAGAGCCGTTCCCGGTATACTACGTAGATGGGATGCCACAAATGATCGCTACAGAACATTTGCCAATAGCATTGCCAGAGGTAGAAAAATATTTACCTACTGAAACCGGGGAGCCACCATTAGGTCGTGCTGATGTTTGGGCGTGGGATGCCAAAAACAATACAGTTGTTTCTAAGGATTTAATCGATCACTCTAGTGTGTTTCCTTTAGAGTTAAATACCATGCCTGGTTGGGCAGGGAGTTCCTGGTATCCATTTCGATATATGGATGCCGGTAATGCTACCGAATTCGCTTCCGCGGAAGCGTTACAATATTGGGAAAATGTAGATTTATATATTGGTGGTAGCGAACACGCAACGGGGCATTTGTTGTATTCTCGTTTTTGGACCAAATTTTTAAAAGACAGAGGACACCTTACTGTAGAGGAGCCATTTAAAAAACTTATTAACCAAGGGATGATTTTGGGAACTAGTGCTTTTGTTTATGGAGCTTGGGTAAACTTCTTTAACTATGAGCCTAATAATGAAGACGAAAAGAGATATATTGAAAATAAGCGGTATAAGAAATTCGCTTTATTTTTCTCAAAAGAGAAACTAGATAAGATTAAAGAAGGTAATGGTATTAATGAACTTGAGAAATGGGTAACCAATAAATTTCCAAACTCAATTATTATATCTAAAATAGATGAGAATAAGTATACAGAAAATGTATTTAGTTTTTCTGGAATTTCAATGCATGTAGATGTTTCTTTAGTAAACTCATCTAATGAACTAGATATTGAAGGTTTTAAAAGTTGGAGGCCAGAATTCAAAGATTCTATATTTATTGGAGAAAATGGAAAAGCCCTTCCCATAGGGGAGGATTTAGGAGGGGATAAATACATTGTAGGTCGCGAAGTCGAAAAAATGTCCAAATCCAAATACAATGTGGTAAACCCAGATGGTATTTGCGAGCAATATGGCGCCGATAGTTTACGATTATACGAAATGTTTCTTGGGCCATTAGAGCAAGCCAAACCGTGGAACACTGCCGGGATCACAGGAGTACATTCGTTTCTTAAAAAATTATGGAAACTGTATCATTCAGGACCAGAGGCAACATTTTATGTATCTGATTCTTCTATTTCTGAAGAGCCAGAAGCAGCTAAAATATTACATAAAACCATTAAAAAGGTAGAAGAAGATATTGAGAATTTTTCTTTTAATACCTCGGTAAGCACATTTATGATTGCAGTAAATGAGCTAACTGCACAAAAATGCACCTCCAGAGAGATTTTAGAACCGTTAGCAGTATTAATCTCTCCGTATGCACCACATATTGCAGAAGAGTTATGGCAAAAGCTTGGAAATGAAGAGTCCATTTCCACAGCAGCATTTCCTGTTTTTGAAGAAAAATATCTGGTAGAAAGCACCAAACAATACCCAATATCCTTTAACGGTAAAATGCGTTTTACGCTAGAATTGCCTTTAGATTTAAGTAAAGATCAAATTGAAACAGCAGTTATGGCAAATGAAAAAACGCAACAACAATTAGCAGGACGTGAACCTAAAAAGATAATTGTAGTACCAGGTAAAATTGTAAATATTGTAGGGTAGATAGTACTAAGTAAGAATTTTTTGAGTAAGAGGTATGTATTCATTCAAAATAGCCTAAAGAGAATTAAACTCTCTTTAGGATTAAAAAAAATAAGCACATGGTAGATTTGGTAGAAATACTTGGATTTGTGGCAGCAACTTTAACTACTATTGCATTTTTGCCACAAGTGTATAAAACTTGGAAAACAAAATCTACAGATGGTTTATCTGCCTCTATGTTATTTGCTTTATTATTTGGAATGCTTGGATGGCTTGTTTACGGACTTTTAATTCATAGTTTGCCAATTATTGTTGCGAATTCTGTTACTTTAATTTCAATGTTTGTATTAGTATATTTTAAATATCAATATAAAAAATAATATACATTACCATAAACACAGGTTTTTAAGGAATTAGTCAGGATTATTAATGACGCATTTTTACACATCTTTTATTGTTTTATTTCTTAAAAACATATATTTTCGGCACAAAAAATATAGATATGATAATTGGTGTTCCCAAAGAAATCAAAAATAACGAGAACAGAGTAGGTGTAACCCCTGCCGGAACAATGGAACTCGTTAAGCATGGTCATACTGTTTTTATACAGAAAAATGCAGGTCTTCAAAGTGGTTTTGAAGATGAAGAATATATCAAAGCAGGTGCTAAGATTTTATCCACAATCGAAGAAGTATACAGTACTGCCGAAATGATTATCAAGGTTAAGGAGCCTATTGAACCAGAATATAAATTGATCAAAAAGGATCAGTTAGTATTCACCTATTTTCATTTTGCATCGGGAGAAGAATTAACCAATGCAATGATTGCAAGTGGTTCTGTATGCGTTTCTTATGAAACAGTAGAAGATCCGGATCGTAGTTTGCCTTTATTAACACCAATGAGCGAAGTAGCTGGTCGTATGTCTATACAACAAGGAGCTAAATTTTTAGAAAAACCATTAAAAGGAAGAGGGATTCTTCTTGGTGGTGTTCCCGGAGTTGCACCAGCAAAAGTGTTAATACTTGGTGGTGGTGTTGTAGGTACACAAGCAGCTAAAATGGCAGCAGGTATGGGAGCAGATGTTACCATTCTGGATATTAGTGTAAAACGTTTGCGCTATTTGGATGATGTAATGCCTGCTAATGTAAAAACAGAATTTTCTAACGAATATAGCATTCGTAAACATATAAAAGACTCTGATCTAATTATAGGTGGAGTATTGATTCCGGGAGCAAAGGCACCAAAATTAATTACTCGCGATATGCTTAAAGATATGCGTGCAGGAACAGTAATAGTAGATGTAGCTGTAGATCAGGGAGGATGTTTTGAAACTACCAAACCTACCACGCATCAGGATCCTGTATATATTATAGATGATGTAGTACATTATTCTGTTGCAAATATGCCCGGAGCAGTGCCATACACGTCAACTTTGGCATTAACTAATGTCACTTTGCCATACGCTATTCAATTAGCAAATAAAGGATGGAAAAAAGCTTGTAAAGAAAATGAACCTCTTAAAAAAGGATTAAATGTAATTAACGGTGATGTTGTGTATCCTGCAATATCAGAGGCTTTTGGGCTTCCGTTAAAAAATGTAAATGAATATTTGAATTAAACTCGATTTATTGGCTAACTCAAGTTTATTTGATCAAAAACCTTGTCATTATGGCGAGGTTTTTGTATTGTAAATAGTAACTTTAATATACTTTATGTGTCATATATAGACTTATAACAGATATAAAGCAGATGTAATAAAGCAAAAAAGTATTTAATTATGATGGGATATTATATTATTGCGGGGATCATATTCTTGGTGAGCTCCTTTGTTAGCAATAAACTTAAAAGTAAATTCAAGAAATACTCTAATATCCATTTACAAAATGGGATGAGTGGAGCAGAAATCGCAATTAAGATGTTGCAGGATAATGGTATAAGAGATGTGCAAGTAGTTTCTACCCCCGGGATGCTTACAGATCATTATAATCCTGCAAACAAAACAGTAAACCTTAGTGAAGGAGTGTATAATCAGCGCAATGCAGCAGCAGCAGCAGTAGCAGCACACGAATGTGGTCATGCCGTACAACATGCTACAGCATATAGCTGGTTAACTATGCGATCTAAAATTGTGCCGGCTGTGGGGATTGCCAGTAAGCTGTCTAATATTGTAATTATGGCAGGACTTGCTCTTTCTGCATCAGGAATGATTTTGGGAAATACTTTGTTTTTGGTTGGAATTGTATTGTTTGCGGTTACTACATTATTTGCATTTATAACATTGCCTGTAGAGTATGATGCCAGTAACAGGGCACTGGCATGGTTAGAGAACAAAAACATGTTAACCAGAGAAGAACATGCAGGGGCTAAAGATGCATTAAAATGGGCTGCACGTACCTATGTGGTAGCTGCTCTGGGATCTTTGGCTACACTATTGTACTTTATTTCTATGTTTCTGGGAAGAAGGGATTAAATAACCATACTTACTTTGGGGCTTAAAAAAAATACATTTATATTCTCATAAAATGTATTTTAACATTTCTATTTGCCAACTACGACAAGTATGGCAGGCTATGCTCTATTTTTAATACCATCTGTAACCTATGTTACTTTGGAAGCAAAAAGGATTCAATAAATTTGCTTAGATCTATTTAGTGTTTGGGATAGCTCAAAATCAATGACCTTGCAGAAAATGCACAAGGTATGCTTCCAAAAGTATACTTTGTTTGAAGCGAGCCTTGGGGGATCAGCCCCTCAATAAGGGATTGAAAATACAATAATCCCTGTAGAGGAGATCTTTAAAATCATAAACTATATATCGATCTATTTTGTATCGATTTTTAAAATTAAGTATATGAAAACAAATATTATTGTTCAAAACCTGAAGTGTAATGGTTGTGTAAAAACAATTACTTCTGAAATTCAGCTAATAGAAGGGATAACCGATGTAGTTGTAGACTTGGAGTCCAGTGTTATTTCCTTTAACTATAAAGATCCTGTTAATGCTCTTTCTGTAAAACAACGTTTAAAAGCCTTGGGATATCCATCAATAGATGAAAACAACTCTATAATAAGTAAAGCAAAATCCATGGTGAGTTGCGCTACAGGAAAAATTAAAAACCAATGAAAAAAATCATCTTAATTTTAGTAAGTACAATAAGCTTTGTTACTTGCACCCCGGCAAATAAAACCAATACATGGAGTGAAAATAACCTTGCCGGCAAAGTTACTTATGGGGATAAAGTAAATAATACAGTTGTATATAGCAACAATAGCTACAAAATGATAGCCTTTGCCATAAAAAAAGATCAGATTTTGAAGCCACATTCTGCACCTGTAGATGCACCCCTTTTAATGTTAGAAGGGAGTGCCAAAATTACTATAGGAACCACCATGCATATTTTGAAAAGCGGGGACTTAATAACACTGCCTAAAGATATTTTACACGGGGTGTATCCTATTACAGATTGTAAGTTTTTACTCATTAAATAAACCACTATGGATTGGAAATCCATAGTTTTAAACAAAAGAATGAAATTCT
>NZ_CDSBKO010000068.1:0-27563 GCF_977115655.1 Aquimarina sp. | reverse complement strand
TAAAAAAGTCAAACCCTCGATATTTTAAGTTACACACTTAATGAAACAGTGTCAATTTTTGGTAAAATTTAATTGAACCCGGATTATTATTAATAATTTCTATAAAACTATTTTTTTTTTAGTGAAGCCTTTTTTGGAGCTAATACCATTTTAACTTTTTGAAAAATTGACAATAAAAAAAGAGGGTGTTTGACTTTTCACCCTCTTTAGTTTATTAGGATTAAGGTATTTAATTAATTACCTCCCTCCAAAGCTTTAAGTTTATTTTTCATTTTATCTGCTTTTGGATCATCTAACTGATAAAATATATTCATTAAAGTACGTACTGCTTCCACATTATCTGGCTGATTCTTTAAAGCACCTTCCAAATAAGGAATTGCGTTTTTATATAAATTTTCTCTGGCAGTCTTAAGCTCTTCATATCTTTTATTGTCTTTTGAAGATGTACCAAGACCATTCATTTCATCCACAATTTTTGTTTCTCCTCCTAACAGGATAGAAGCTATATTAATTTGAGCTGAAGCATAATCTGGTTTTAATTCTAAAGCTTTTTTATAGTAGCTTAGTGCCTGATCGTTGTCTCCTAAACGAGATGCGCTCACTCCTAAGTTATACAATAAATCAGGATTTTCAGGATCATTAGTAACAATTTTTTCCATGATTTCCTTATACTTTGCTATATTACCTAATTTATAAAAAAGATCTGCTTCTGCTTGCATTAAAGTTGAATCATTAGGATTTTCTTTTTTTGCATCTTCAATTGCAGCTATTGCCTCTTCATCTTTTCCTTGGCTCATATAGATCAAAGCAATGTTTTTGGCAATTTCTCCTCTTTTAGATTCAGATTTACGTAATTCTGGTTTAATATATATATTAGATTTTACAGACAAATCTCTTGTTTGTTTCGAATCAAAAGTTTCTACTTCTCCTGTTTCTTTATTAGTTGCAACATATTCGGTCTCTACTCCACTAAAACCAAGATCTTTTAACTGAGTGTAATAGTTCAAAGCTTCGTCATAATTTTTACCATTAACTGCATTACCTGCAGCATAATATAAGTAAGTTGTATCTGCTTTATTAGTAGTATATGCTAAATAAAGTTTTTCAGATGCTCCTTTATAATCTTTATCTTCTTGGTTTTTTATTGCTTTTTCTACCAAAGATTGACGTATTATTTGGATTTTTTGAGCCGCATCTGCCCCATATTTAGATCCACCACCGGCTTTTTCAATTTCAATAGTTCTATTATATGCATTAGCAGCACCTTCAATTTTATCTAAAGAGTCTCCTGCTGATGAAGCCAAAACTTGCCCTTTAAGAAAATAATATTGTGCTTTTGATTTTTCGTCAGCAGCATCTAATTGCCCTTCTGCAGCTTTTAATGCTTCTGAGGCTACATCCATGTTGCCAGATTTTAAAGCTTTGGAAGCTTCTTTTAATGCTTGTTTTTGAGAAAATCCAACAGCACTAACAGCTAAGAATAGTACTACGATAAATTTAGTCTTCATTACTTGAGTTTTTAAAATGGGATTTATTTATTGTTCTGTTTCTTTATCAATATTCGTGCCATCTGCCGAAATATCAGGATCTGTAGTCGAATTATCTACATCTTCTATAGTATCCTCTTGTTCTATTTCATCATCATCATGCACAACTTTTGCTACTGCAGCAATAGAATCTTTGCCTTTAAGGTTAATTAAACGTACTCCTTGAGTTGCACGTCCCATTACTCTTAAGTCCTCTATAGCAAGTCTGATAGCAATTCCGGATTTGTTAATAATCATAAGATCATCTTGGTCTGTAACATTTTTAATAGCTACAAGATTACCGGTTTTTTTGGTTACAGAAATAGTTTTTACTCCTTTACCTCCTCTATTTGTTATCCTGTAATCTTCTAATTTTGAGCGTTTTCCGTAACCATTTTCTGAAACCACCAAAATATTGCTATCCTTTTCATTTACAGCGACCATCCCGATAACTTCATCTTTATCATCTGCCAATCGTATTCCTCTTACCCCGGATGCTCCACGACCCATTGGTCTGGTCTTTTCTTCTTCAAATCGTATTGCCTTACCAGATCTTACGGCAAGCATTACCTGACTTTTACCATCTGTTAGTTTAGCTTCAAGAAGTTCATCACCATCTTTTATTGTAATTGCATTTATACCATTGGTTCTTGGTCTTGAATACTGTTCTAAAGATGTCTTTTTGACCTGTCCTTTTTTTGTTGCCATTATGACATAATGAGAATTAATATACTCTTCGTTTTTAAGATCCTGAGTACAGATAAAGGCTTTTACTTTATCATCACTATGTATATTTATTAAATTTTGTATGGCTCTTCCTTTAGATGTTTTACTACCTTCGGGGATTTCATACACACGCATCCAAAAACATTTTCCTGTTTGTGTAAAAAACAACATGTATTGATGATTTGTTCCTACAAACAGATGTTCAAGAAAGTCTTCATTACGGGTTGTACTTCCTTTTTGCCCTACTCCTCCTCTATGCTGTTTTTTATATTCGTTAAGAGAGGTTCTTTTAATATATCCTGCATGAGAAATAGTTATTACCACTTTTTCATCCGGGATCATATCTTCAATACTTAAATCTCCTCCAGCATACTCGATTTGAGAACGACGCTCATCTCCATATTTATCCTTTACTTCTGCCAGCTCATCCTTAATGATTTGCATTCTACGCTCTTTCTTATCCAAGATATCCTTAAGATCTTCGATAGTCTTCATCAATTCCTCATACTCTGCACGCAATTTGTCTTGCTCCAGTCCTGTAAGTTGGCGCAGACGCATTTCAACAATTGCTTTTGCCTGAAGTTCTGATAATTTGAATCTTTCGATTAATCTTTCGCGAGCTTCATCGGCATTGGCTGATGCTCTTATTATAGCTATTACTTCGTCTATATTATCCGAAGCAATAATCAACCCTTCCAGAATATGTGCTCTTTCTTCGGCTTTTCTTAATTCATATCTTGTTCTACGAACAACTACTTCATGTCTGTGTTCTACAAAATGATGAATCATTTCTTTTACATTCAATAACTGTGGTCTGCCTTTTACCAGCGCAATGTTATTAACGCTAAAAGAAGATTGTAGTGCAGTATATTTGTATAAAAGATTTAAAACTATATTAGGTATTGCGTCTCTTTTTAAAACGTATACAATACGCATACCGTTTCTATCAGATTCGTCACGAATCGTAGAGATTCCATCTATTTTTTTATCGTTTACAAGATCGGCAGTCTTTTTAATCATGTCTGCCTTATTTACTTGATAAGGAATTTCTGTTACAATAATAGATTCTCTTCCATTTACCTCTTCAAAAGTAGCTTTGGCTCGAATTACAATTCTACCTCTACCAGTCTTGAAAGCCTCTCTTACTCCATCATACCCGTAAATTGTACCTCCTGTAGGAAAATCGGGGGCTTTAATATGTTGTATTAGCTCATCTATCTCTATATCATTGTTTTCTATATAGGCAATAGTACCATCAACAACCTCACTCAAATTATGGGGAGGCATATTGGTAGCCATACCAACGGCAATACCAGAAGCACCATTGATTAATAATCCGGGTACTCGCGTAGGTAAAACTGTTGGTTCTAATAAAGTATCATCAAAATTAAGTGTATGATCCACCGTTTCTTTTTCGATATCGGCCAACATATCTTCCGATATCTTACGCATTCTTGCTTCTGTATAACGCATTGCTGCAGGACTATCCCCATCTACAGAACCAAAGTTACCCTGACCATCTACCAACATATATCTCAAACTCCATTCTTGAGCCATACGAACCATAGTGTCATATACCGAGGTATCTCCATGAGGGTGATATTTACCCAACACCTCACCTACAATTCTTGCAGATTTCTTATGGGCACTACTTGCTTTAACACCCAATTCATACATACCAAACAAAACACGTCTGTGTACGGGCTTAAGACCATCTCTAACATCTGGAAGAGCACGAGATACTATAACGGACATTGAATAATCAATGTATGCGGATTTCATCTCATCTTCTATGTTAATAGGTATAAGCTTTTCTCCTTCTGCCATAAAAATTTTTTTATTCTAAAATTGATTAATTAAACGCGCTAATATAAGTAATTTAAGACTGTTTTAACACCTATTTACCTATGTAATATACGTAATTTATTAACAATAGTGAGCATGCATATAGTTAATAAGTCTATTCTTATAGGTTTTGATTATTAAAGCATTTTTTGTCTATTTACGATATAGAAGTAAAAAACATTAAAATTACATGACAAAATTACCTTTTCTGTATAGATATATGTTAATCATCGATTAAAAGGAATAGTTTTTGTCATTATAATTCTAAAAAATTACTATTTTAGTTATAAAGAAAAAGAAAGAGAATAATTTTATGGATGATAATTTTTCTCCCAGAGTCAAAGATGTTATAGCATATAGCAAAGAGGAAGCCCTTAGATTAGGGCATGACTTTATTGGTACAGAACATCTTATGCTAGGTCTACTACGTGATGGAAGTGGGAAAGCGATCAGTATCCTTGATGCTTTAGATATTGATTTAACAAATTTAAGAAGAAAGGTTGAAATTCTCAGTCCGGCAAACCCGGATGTAGCGGTCGCTTCTAATGAGAAAAAAAATTTACACTTAACCAGACAAGCAGAAAGGGCATTAAAAACTACTTTTTTGGAAGCAAAACTATTTCAAAGTTCTTCTATAAATACTGCGCACCTTTTATTATGCATTCTAAGAAATGAAAATGACCCAACTACAAAACTTTTAAATCGTTTAAAAGTGGATTACGATAACGTTAAAGACCAATTTAAGTTTATGATAACCAACGAAGAAGAGTATATAGACACCCCAAAAGCAGAGTCCTTTTCTGATGATGATGATTTAACGGGAGATTCAAAAGAAAACCCTTTTAATTCTCCTGGTGGAGGAACTAAAGCAGGAAAAAAATCTAAAACTCCTGTTTTAGATAACTTCGGAAGAGATTTGACCGCTATGGCAGAAGAAGGTAAGCTTGATCCGGTAGTAGGAAGATCTAAAGAAATAGAACGGGTTTCTCAAATATTAAGCAGACGTAAAAAAAACAATCCATTGTTAATAGGAGAACCCGGAGTTGGCAAATCTGCTATAGCAGAAGGACTGGCTTTAAGAATAATTCAACGAAAAGTTTCAAGAATCTTATTTGACAAAAGAGTGGTTACTCTTGATTTAGCCAGCTTAGTTGCAGGAACAAAATACAGGGGCCAGTTTGAAGAGAGAATGAAAGCTGTGATGAATGAGTTAGAAAAAAATGATGACATCATTCTTTTTATAGATGAAATCCATACCATTGTTGGTGCTGGTGGCGCAACAGGAAGTCTGGATGCTTCAAACATGTTTAAACCCGCACTGGCCAGAGGCGAAATTCAATGTATAGGAGCAACTACCCTGGATGAGTACCGACAATATATAGAAAAAGACGGGGCTTTGGAAAGACGTTTTCAAAAAGTAATTGTAGAGCCTACAAATATTGAAGAAACAATAGAGATACTCAATAATATAAAAGAAAAATACGAAGAGCATCATAACGTTATTTATACTCCCGAAGCTATTCAGGCATGTGTAAAATTAACCAATAGATATATGACCGATCGCTTCTTGCCAGACAAAGCTATTGATGCTTTAGACGAAGCAGGATCCAGAGTGCATATTACCAATATTGATGTTCCTAAAAAAATACTTGATCTTGAGAAAAAACTTGAAGAAGTAAGAGAACTTAAAAACAGCGTTGTTAAAAAACAAAAATATGAAGAGGCTGCAAAACTTAGAGATGATGAAAAAAACCTTGAAAAAGAACTTGCTGTAGCTCAAGAACAATGGGAAAAAGACTCTAAACTGCATAAAGAAATCGTAAGTGAAGATAATGTTGCAGATGTGGTTTCTATGATGACAGGCATTCCTGTAAATCGAATCGCTCAAACTGAAAGTAATAAACTTGCAGAATTACCAAACTTAATCATGGGTAAAGTAATTGGACAGGAAGAAGCAGTTAAAAAAGTAGTTAAAGCAATACAAAGAAATCGAGCAGGGCTCAAAGACCCTAATAAACCTATAGGCTCTTTTATATTCTTAGGGCAAACAGGAGTTGGTAAAACGCAATTAGCAAAAGTATTGGCCAAAGAACTGTTTGATAATGAAGATGCATTAATACGCATTGACATGAGTGAATATATGGAGAAATTTGCCGTGTCCAGACTTATAGGAGCACCTCCTGGTTATGTTGGATATGAAGAAGGAGGTCAACTTACAGAAAAAGTAAGAAGAAAACCTTATGCAGTTATTCTTTTGGATGAAATAGAAAAAGCACATCCCGACGTTTTTAACATGATGCTTCAGGTATTAGATGATGGATACCTTACAGATAGTCTGGGCAGAAAAATTGATTTTAGAAACGCCATAATTATCATGACTTCTAATATAGGAGCCCGTAAATTAAAAGATTTTGGTCAAGGAGTTGGTTTTGGAACTACTGCCAAGAAAACTCAAGCAGAAGATTATGCAAAAGGAGTTATAGAAAATGCACTAAAGAAAGCATTTGCCCCAGAATTTCTAAACAGAGTTGATGATGTAGTAGTTTTCAATGCACTGGAAAGAGAAGATATTCACAAAATCATAGACATTGAGCTTAATAAATTATATCGAAGAATTAAAGATCTTGGATATGCTTTAACACTAAGCGAAAAAGCTAAAGATTACATTACCGAAAAAGGCTTTGATAAACAATATGGTGCACGACCATTAAAAAGAGCCATTCAAAAGTATATTGAAGATGCTCTTGCCGAAGAAATTATAAATTCAAAACTTCAAGAAGGAGATACTATTTTTATGGATATAGACAACGATTCTGAAGAATTGACTATCACTATCAAGAAAGCTGAAAAATCTACAGAATCCTAATTTTAATAATGATTCGCTTCTTAATAGAATAAAATGATTCTATTATCATAATTCAATACAAAACTAAACCTGTAAAATAAATCTTACAGGTTTTTTTATGGGCTATACCTAATTTCTTTTTCTTAGTAAAGAATCATACCTGTTCAACTTTAAAAAAATGATGATGTAATACCATTTTAACTTTGAAATAGTGCGTAAATAAATGGTTCTTTTTTTAGCGTAGGATAAAAAAAGGAGGGTGTGTGTTATTTTAAAAAATATAATTAGCTATTAGTATAAGAAAAGTGGGCTATATGTCCTATATAAAAGTTAAAATGGTACAAATTAGAAAAGTCTTGTTTTTTTTTATGCAATTTTGCAGTCCAAAATAAAATTAAAAAAGCTAACGAGTATCTGATGATAACTTCATATAATTTTTATTTTTGTTGTGTAGAAATATACGACGACTACGTAAAAGCAATAATGAAAGAGGGTGTTACAGTATCTCCTGAACACAATAGCGTTTTATTACAGATCGTAGAAAAGCACTTCAAAAACAGGCCCTTTGTATACATTACTCATCGAATCAATTCTTATGCTGTAGATCCTACTATTTATTTAGAAACTACAAAAATCAAAAATCTGGTAGGTTTTTCCGTGGTATCCAGTGATCCTAAACAAAAAATGCAAACGAAGGTAGAAAAAATATTTTTTGGAAAAGAATTTGAGCAATTTGATACTATGGAAGAAGCTTTGGTATGGAAAGATATGATTATAAAGAAATATAAAGACTAAAAAAACAAAGAAGGAGCATACCAAATACACTTTGAATTTTCTCAATAAATTTGTATCTTTTGGCTATGGCAAAAAGAATTGATATTCAGATAAAAGAGAGCGAATCAGATTTACTCAAATTACAAAACAAACAATCTACTATTCTGAAATAGAGCAAGGTAAAAGCATTATTATTGATTAAACAAGGCAAAGTGATGTATACCCGCGAATCTTTCCCAGAAGCTTAAATATGAACGTAGAACAATCTACAATTGGCTCAAAACATATAAAACCAAAGGTTTAGAAGGTCTAGTTACGGTAAATAGCGGAGGGAACAATACTCGATCAATAAATGAAATTACTAAATCTGCCTTATCTAAAAAATTAGCAGATCCCAATACTACCATCACTAGTTATGTAGAATTATTAAAATGGGTTCAATCCAATTACCAGCCCAAGATCACTTATACTACTTTATATAAACATTGTAGGGTACATCATCGAAGTAAATTAAAGGTTTCTAGAAAATCACATCATAAAAAAGATGATAAGACTGTAGAAGCTTTTAAAAAAACTACCTGATCTGTTTCAGGAAATTAGAGTAAATCTAAATAAAGATAAATTTACTAGTGTATATATATCTTTGAAGAGTTTTTACGAGCCTTTAGCTGCCAGAACCCTAAAGAGCTTAAACTACTTATTATTGATAATGCAGGATTTCATGCCTGCAAAAATATTGAAATCCCTGAAAATATTGTTTTGATAAGAATACCACCATATACCCCTGAGCTTAATCCAGCAGAGAAAGTATGGCAATGGATGAAAAACAGAGTGGCAATGAAATTTTTCCCTTCAATAGAAAGATTACAACAGAAAATCACACTAATGGTAAACCAACTAACCCCTGAACTAATTAAATCAATCACAGGATATGAATTATATACAAATTTATTTTATAAGAATTTTTAAAGTCTAAATGGTATTACACCAAGTCAATACCCCCGAAGCAAACTCAAGAGGTATATTTAATATATATATTATTTTCGATGCAAACCTGGAAGGATTTTGTAACAAAAAAAGAGGGGAACTGAAAAATCAGCCCCCCTCTTTTTTAATTGGTGTGTGTGCAAAAAAAAAGTTTATTTAGCTATATTTACTGCTCTGGTTTCTCGTATCACAGTAACTTTTACCTGACCAGGATATGTCATATCAGTTTGTATTTTTTGCGAAATTTCGAAAGAAAGGCTTGCTGCTCTTTCATCATTTACTTTTTCACTCTCAACAATTACACGTAATTCCCTACCTGCTTGAATGGCATAAGCTTTTTTTACACCTTCAAATCTAAAAGCTATACCTTCCAAATCTTTTAATCTTTGTATATAAGAATCTAAAACTTGTCTCCTTGCGCCAGGTCTGGCTCCGCTAATTGCATCACAAACCTGAACTATAGGTGATATTAAAGAAGTCATTTCTACCTCGTCGTGGTGAGCTCCAATTGCATTGCAAACCTCTTCCTTTTCTCCATATTTTTCTGCCCATTGCATTCCTAATATAGCATGAGGAACTTCAGTTTCTGTATCCGGCACTTTACCAATATCATGCAATAAACCAGCTCTTTTTGCTAATTTAGGATTTAAGCCTAATTCGGCTGCCATTACTCCGCATAATTTAGCAACTTCTCTAGAATGTTGTAAAAGATTTTGACCATACGAAGACCTGTATTTCATCCTGCCAACTGTCTTTATCAATTCCGGGTGTAATCCATGAATCCCTAAATCGATTACAGTACGTTTACCCACCTCGATAATCTCTTCATCGATCTGTTTTCTGGTCTTTTTTACTACTTCTTCTATTCGTGCAGGGTGGATTCTGCCATCAGTAACTAATTTATGTAATGATAAACGGGCTACTTCTCTTCTTACAGAATCAAAACAGGATAGGATAATAGCTTCAGGAGTATCATCTACTATAATTTCTACCCCTGTAGCGGCCTCGATAGCCCTAATGTTTCTTCCTTCCCTACCTATAATACGGCCTTTAACATCATCACTCTCTATATTAAATACAGAAACACAATTTTCTATTGCTTCCTCTGTACCTATACGTTGAATAGTATTGATTATAACTTTTTTTGCTTCTTGCCTGGCAGTCAATTTAGCTTCTTCAATGGTGCCTTGAATTAGTGTCATTGCATCTGTTTTAGCCTGTACTTTTAAGGATTCAACAAGTTGATCTTTTGCTTCTTCTGCGGATAGTCCAGATATAACTTCCAGTTGTTGCACTTGGCTTTTATGAAGTTTTTTTAATTCACTTTGTTTCTTTTCAAGGTAATCCTGGCGCTGATCGCTCTCTTTTATTTTTTGTTCTAATTCTGTACTAAGTTTTTTGTTTTTAGATAATTCATTAGAAACTTGCGACTCCTTATCTCTTATTCTTTTTTCTGCTTCAGCAATCTTTTTATCGCGAGATAATATTACTTTTTCATGTTCTGATTTTAATTCAATAAACTTTTCTTTCGCTTGTAAAATTTTGTCTTTTTTAATAGTTTCTCCTTCACTTTTAGCATCTCGCAGAATACTTTCAGAAGTTTTTTTAGCATTTTTGATTATTTCTGAAGCTTTGCTTTTTTCCAAAACTTTTGCGATAATAAACCCTACCACTAGTCCTGCTATTCCAGCAATTATCAAAAAAACAATATTATTATCCATAATTTATGTGAGTATTTATATATAAAAAAAGCCTGCACTAGTAAAGGTTCTGTATAAACTCTGTAAAAACAGGTTTAGGGCTAACAAGTTGCTCAAGAATCCGCTCAAGGCGGCGCGCTTTTACAACTTAAACTCACCCTTTTTAATTAATTCTTGTTGAGTTTATCAAAATAACAACTAGTACAGGCAGTAACCTATTTATTTTTTTAAGAACGTTTATGATAAGTGTTCATGCAGCAAATTGTTCAAATCATTTAATCTATTTGCAACATTAACCATGTCCCCTTCTTTATCTATAGCTTTTTGTTCTACTTGTGCAGCAAACTGTAAAGCGCACATTGCCAATACATCTTGCTTATCTCTTACTGCATAACTTTGCTCAAATTGCTTAATCATAGTTTCTATCTTTTTCGCTGCTTTTCGTAAACCTTCTTCCTGATCCGGATTAATAGTTAATGGATATACACGATCTGCGATAGATAGTTTAATTTTAAGCTTTTCTGCCATATTAATTTATTCAGAAAGTTGTGCTATACACATATCAATCTCTCTTATTAAAGCATTTATTTTGAGCTTGGTTTCCCTTTTATGTTCGTCACTGCCTAGCATTGCATTAGCATTTTTGAGCGCACTGAATTTTTCTTCCCACTGCCTTAACTGATCTACCTGAAGCTCTGAATTGGACTCCAATTCTGCTATTTTCTCCTTTAAATCCGTATTTTGCTGTTTCATAAATTCGTATTTATGAAGCAACTTACTTATTCTATTTTCAAGAGAATCAATAATTTCAATCAAATCACTCATTATAAATTTCACGCAATACTTCGTTACACAAAGTTAACATACCAATTGAAAAAACCCAATAGTTTTTTAACTAATTTTAAAGTTAGTTTTCATTGTCGTTTATCCTTTGATATTTCAATTACTTTTAATGCAAAAGACACAATTATTTGTACACTTTATAATCCTCAATATAATTTAGATTCCTTTCTGTATTTTTTAAAAAAACCTCTGATTTTTTTACTCCTAATTACACAATACACTCCTTGGTCTTTATTCTGGTTTTTCAGGTACTTTTTTGTCATATTTTTTATCTTGTTCCCTTAATCAATAGCATTTTATTTCTTTATTTTTAATACCCGGATAAAACTAAAATCTATTACAGAACTATTTTAAATAAACAGAATTAATAAAACCCCGATTTTAAATTTTGTGATTGTCACTAACATCTTAATAGTTATTTCTTGGGTATATTTCTGAAAATATGTTTTGATTCAAAAAAACTTTGGGAGATTAAATCCTCAACATGGGATAAAAAAAAATGTAAAATTGTAACTACTATAGATTAATCAAGCTCAAAAAATGACTTAACCTTCCAAAAAAATAAGTAGTTTTATAAACCAATTACAAATCCTTTATACAGACTCCTCTTTTATGAGAAAAATTATTGTTTTTATTTTACTTGGCTTGTCTTTTTGTTATGGGCAAAAAGAACCCGTTAAAAACACCTTTATACATCCTTTAAACATTCCTATCATTACTTCTGGCACATTTGGCGAGTTAAGATCAAATCATTTCCATTCTGGTTTGGATATGAAAACCAGAGGAGAAGAAGGACTTAACGTTTATGCATCTGCATCCGGAAGAATTAGCAGAATAAAAGTTTCTCATGGTGGTTATGGCAAAGCCCTGTATATATCCCACCCCAATGGTTATACTACTGTTTATGCTCATTTAAAAAAATTCTCTCCAGAAATTGAAGCTTTCGTTAAAGAAAAACAGTATACTAAAGAGTCTTATGAAATAGAGCTTTATCCAAAATCTGAATCTTTATTGGTAAAACAAGGAGATATAATAGCATATAGTGGTAATACAGGAGGAAGCTCTGGCCCTCACCTTCATTTTGAGATTAGAGACCCCGGATCCAGACCTATGAATCCTATGGCTTTTGGTATAGACGTTTTAGACACCAAAAAACCAATCATAAATAGTTTGTGGACATACAGTCTTGATGAAAATGCCCATATCAATAATAACCAAAAACCTGCCCAATTAAAATTATCCCCTCAAGAAGATGGAAGTTATAAAGCAGAAAATATAGATGCTTTTGGCAAAATCGGTTTTGGAATATCTACTATAGACAAACAAGATCTTGCAGAAAACAGCAATGGTGTTTACCAAATCATTACCGAAATTAATGGTCAGGAAAATCTAAAATTAGAAATGGACCGTTTTTCTTTTGCAGAAACACGATATGTTAACAGACTTATAGATTACTCCTATTTTAAAGAATCCAGAGGTAGGATCACTAAGCTTTTTGTAGAAAAAAACAATCCATTGACCATTTTCAAAAACAAAATAGAGAATGGAGTAATCGATATAAAAGATAGCCTGTCTTACAACTACACTATATATATTAAAGATTATAAAGATAATACAACTATAATACATGTACCTATACAAGGAAAGTATACAGAACTAATTACAAAAACAGATCTTTTAAAAACAGAAGAGTATGCTAAAGCTGACGAGAATTACACCTATAGCTCTGGTGTTTTTGATCTTTTGATACCTAAGGGAAGTTTATATGAGGATACTTATCTGGATATATCTGTTAATGGAGAAACTGCAAAAATCCATAATGACAAAACGCCTTTGCACAAAAACATGACACTAGTCTTTGATGCATCTCAATATAAAGAAGAAGATAGAAAAAAACTATTTATAGGCAGGGTTAATCCTTCTGGAAAACCATATTATTCTACTACTTTAAAAAGAGGAGACAGATTTTCTACCAGAACAAGGACTTTTGGCACTTATTCTCTTTTTAGCGATACCCAAAAACCAACAATCATACCTGTTAATGTTTCCGAAAAAAAGTGGATATCAGATGCCACCCACTTAAAAATTAAAATAAATGATGCCGAATCCGGAGTAAAAAGCTATCGCGGCACTATAAACGGAAAATTTATTTTACTAGAGTATGATTATAAAACAGGAATGTTGGTATATGACTTTAATGATAAAATAAATACCAGTTCAGAAAATAATTTTAAACTTGTAGTGTTAGATAATGTAGATAATATAGCAACATTTGAAACAATATTCTTTAGAAAACCTTAAACACTTTTACTCCTTTGAAAAACCAACTTCTCTTTTTTTTGATTTCCCTGATTTTAATCAGTGTTTCTTCTTCAGCCCAAAACGCAATTTTAAAAGGCGTTATTTTAAATGAAAACAACATACCTGTTCAGGGAGCCAACATCACCTATAAAGATTCGGGAACCCAATCTGATAAAAACGGGGTATACCAACTTACTGTTCCGGCAAATCAGGAAATCAAAATAACGATATCCCATATTAGCTTAAAAAACATGCAGTTCACCATTAATTTGGAAGAAAATCAAGAGTATGAACTAAATCCCGTACTAAAAAACGATATAGAACAAATTAGTGAAGTAATTATATCCGGAAGAGAAAGAAAAGTTGTAGAGGGCATAACAACATTAGATCCAGAAACTATTAGAACTACACCTTCTGCAAATGCAGGAGTTGAAGGGCTTCTTAAAAGTTTACCCGGAGTTAGTTCTAATAACGAATTAAGCACTCAGTATTCTGTAAGAGGAGGTAATTATGATGAAAATCTGGTTTATGTAAATGAAATTGAGATTTACAGACCTTTCCTGATTAGATCAGGACAGCAAGAAGGCCTTAGTTTTGTGAACACTGATCTTGTACGCAATGTAGATTTTTCTGCAGGAGGTTTTCAAGCTAAATATGGCGACAAACTTTCTTCGGTTTTGGATATCACTTACAAAAGACCTACCAGATTAGGAGCTACAGCCGATTTTAGTCTTTTAGGAGGAAGCGTATCTGCCGGAGGTATTTCTAAAAACAAAAAATTAGCCGCTATTATTGGGGCTCGATATAGAGATAACAGCTTGTTTGTAGATGCAAAAAAAGCGGAAACTAATTTTCAACCCAGATTTGCTGATATACAAACATACCTTTCTTATAATTTTTCTAGTAAGTTTGAATTAGGCTTTTTGGGAAATGCAGGAATTAACACCTATGACTACGAGCCATTAAAGGAGCAGGTAAATTTTGGGACTTTGCAAACAGTACAGGCTCTGACTGTATTGTATGAAGGTCAGGAAAAAGATAAATACGAAACCTACTTTGGAGCATTAAAAGGAACCTATAGAGCTAACGACAATTTAACTTTAAAATTAATAGCCTCTGCTTATCATACACAAGAACAAGAACATTATGATATACTTGCTGCCTATGCACTGGGAACTGTTAATACCGATATTGGCAGCGAAAACTTAGGAGAAGTAGAATTTAGTGAAGGCATCGGTTCTCAATTAACACATGCCAGAAATGATTTGGATGCCTTGATTATTAATATGGAACATAAGGGGACTTATATTGCTAATGAACATCAATTAGACTGGGGGGTTAAATATACTTCTGAAGACATAAGAGATCGCCTACAAGAATACGAAATTATTGATTCGGCAGGTTTCTCTATAAGACCTCCTTTATTAGATTTTGTAAACAACCAGCCTTATTCACCTTTTGCTACCCCAATTGTTCCTTTTACAAATACCAGGGCTATAAATAATGTAAAAATTGACAGAACATCCGGATATGCTCAATATAGTATTAGATCTGCTATTAACGAGAGTGAAATCTGGGCAAATATAGGTGTGAGAGCACATAACTGGAATGTTTCGGGAAATACAGCTAATAGCACAGATTCTCAAATAGTTTTTAGCCCAAGAGCGCAAGTTGCCATAAAACCAAATTGGGAGTCTGATATAATATTTAGGGTATCTGGCGGTTTATATCATCAACCTCCTTTTTACAGAGAACTAAGAGATTCACTAGGGATTGTTAGACCAGAGGTCAAGGCACAACAGTCGGTACATATCGTTTTAGGAAACGATTATAGTTTTTCTATGTGGAAAAGACCCTTTAAATTAACCACAGAAATATATTATAAAAAACTAACGGATGTGAATCCGTACACTATCGAAAATGTTAGAATACGATATCGTGCCAGAAATAATGCAGAAGCGTATGCACAAGGAATAGATCTAAGGCTTAACGGAGAATTTGTACCAGGAACAGAAAGTTGGGTAAGTTTTGGATATTTAAAAACGGAAGAAAATATTGACAATCGCGGGTATATATCAAGACCTACAGATCAGCGATTAAAAATAGGAGTGCTTTTTCAAGATTATGTACCAACGATACCAAGTTTAAAGATGTATCTTAATATGGTATATCAAACCGGGGTACCGGGAGGATCGCCCAGCTATGCTGACCCTTATAATTTTCAAACCCGATTACGGGATTATAGAAGAGCAGATTTAGGGCTATCCTATGTATTAGTAGATAAAGATAAAAGGTTAAGAGAAGGTCATTTTCTTAATGTATTCAGAGAATTAAACCTTGGTTTCGAAATCTATAATATCTTTAACAATCAAAATGCCATTACGAATACGTATGTAAGAGATGCTGCCAGCAGAAGACAGTTTTCTATCCCTAATTACTTAACCCCAAGGGTATTTAACGTACGACTGGGCATGAAGTTTTAGAAAAACATGGCACTACTTCTTTATTGTTTTTTTTATAATCAATAAAGAAGTAGCAAAATTATGGTGTTATATGCTTTTTTGTAAGGTTTAAAGGTTACTCCTCAATAAATTTCTTTAATACATCCACTACATAATCTACTTCTTCTTTTGTATTATATTTTGAAAAAGAGAAACGTATAGATGGTTTTTGTAAGTCTTCATCCGATAGGATTTCTGTTAATACATGAGATCCTTTACCACTTCCGCTTTGGCATGCACTTCCTTTAGAGCAGGCAATCCCATTAATATCCAAATGAAACAATAATATACCTGCTTTTTCTACAGAAACAGGAAGGCATACGTTTATCAATGTATAGGTACTATTTTTTACATCACAACAACTAGCATTAAATTTTACGCCTTCAATATTACTTTTTAGTGTATCTATAAAATACTGCTTTACATCTTGAATATATGTTTTTTCTTCTTCCAGATTCTCATAAGATAATCGTAAAGCCTCGTCCATACCAGCAATGTTATGCACACTCTCTGTTCCTGCACGATAACCACGCTCCTGCTCTCCTCCAAAAATTAATGGTTTTAAACCAGAATTTTTGCGGATATATGCAAAACCAATTCCTTTTGGTCCATGAAATTTATGCGCGCTTACCGCAGTATAATCTACATCTATTTTGCTTAAATTAATTTCGTAATGCCCAACAGATTGTACCATATCACTATGAAAAATAGCTTCATGTTGCTTACAAAGTTTTCCTACACGATCTATATCTAAAATAGTTCCTACTTCATTATTTACATGCATTAAACTTACTAAGGTTTTTTCTTTAGACGAACTTAATAAAGATTCCAGGTGCTCATAATCAATAGTTCCATCCGGATGTATAGCAACATAGCTTACCATAATACCATTTCGGGATTCAATTTCTTGTATGGTATGCAATACAGCATGGTGTTCTATCTTTGAAGTTATAATATGGGTAACCTTTAAATCCCTGACTGCACTGTTTATTACCAAATTATCTGCTTCTGTCCCCCCCGAAGTAAAAATAATCTCCGAAGCTTTTACTCCTAGATAGTTAGCTATATTTTTACGGGCTTGTTCAATATGATTCTTTGCAGATCTGCCATAACTATGTATGGATGATGGATTTCCAAAATCTTCTTTTAATACCGATACCATTTTTGTGATAACTTCTGGCCTAACCTCTGTGGTAGCAGCACTATCAAAATATACCTTTTGCATATAACAAAACAATTAGTTGTTTAAAAAGATTGATTAAGTGGTTTTTGGAATTACAGAAGATATTTTCTTATCTAAAAATCATTAATCAAGGTTACAAAACTAGTTTAAATAAAATTATTTTGACATAGACACGTTATAATCTTTCAATTCCTTTATTTTTGTCAAAAAAAATACTCATTCTGACATGAAAAAGCTGTTTTCATTTCTCTTTTTATTATTATTTTTCATTTCTTGTGATGATGGTGATATTGTAATTACCAGTTTTGAGTTCAACGATACTGACTTACAGCTATGTAAAGGTGCTAAAAAAAACGAGTTTGTTTTTTTTAAAATAGGAAAAACCATTAATGAAGCTATTTCATATAACTTTATCAATGAAACATTTTCTGATACTATTGTAAGTCCGGTACCCTTGCAAATTGACCTGACACAAGCATCAAATAGTTTAATTTACCGAAATTTTAACACAAAAATAACCAATGATTATTTTTGCTCTAATGTACCCCCAAATGATATTACAATAGTTGAAGAGCTTACAGGGACTAATGGTACTGCCGAAATAGATACCAAAATCGCTTTAGAAGACGATGATGATGGCATTCCTGCAAAAGATGAAGATTTGAATAGAAATGGTAATCTTGAAGATGATGACACCGATGGGGATGGCATCCCAAATTATAAAGACCAGGATGATGACAACGATAATATTTTAACTAGTGTAGAAATACCAAATGAGATTCCTGACAATGATAACCCCAGAGACACCGATGAGGATGGAATACCCGATTATCTTGAGGAAGATGATGATAATGATGGGATTTTAACCCGAAATGAAGATGCCAATTTAAACGGAAACCCCAGAGACGATAGAGATCCTGAATCAGGAAAATTATTTTATTTGGATCCAAATTCCAAAAACACCGCAGTTAATGTAGATCCAAAACTTAAGAATACCATAAAAACAACATTTAGAACCACCGTATCGATAAATGGGCTCATTTTTGATGGTAATAATCAAAATTTTGAAAACAAAAACTTTTCATTTGGCTTTAGAGATGTTACAATCCCTAAAACCACAAAAAAAATGTAGCTTATTTAATCCTTTATTATGAATAAATTTTTTTTCAGCATACTTATAGTTATATTAACAGCCAGTTGTAGCGAAGGGGATATTATTAACAATGATATTACTAATTTTGATGCCCCCCTAGAAAACTGTGCTAACTTAAACCAAAACACTTTTGTCTTTTTTAAAGTAGACACAGATGTTAATCAATCTCTTTCTTTAAGTTTTACCAGTACTACTTTTAAACTAAACTTAGTTCCAAAAGAATTATCTCATACAATAGCCCTTAATACTACTACCAATCTTTTAATTCACAGAAAGTTTGCTTCCAAAATTAATAATACCGAATATTTTTGTGCCAGTGTTCCTCCTAATGGAACTGTTATTGCTCAAGAGTTAAAGAGCTCTGATGGGAATGCTATCATAAAATATACAGAAAAAAGCCAAACATCAACCAGTATTACTTATACCAGAAACATTACACTTTCTAATATTACCCTTAAAGGAAATGATATTTCTATTCGTCTGGAACTACTTAATTTTGGCGAAGACGAAATAACTATAAATAAATAACCAGTTATTTTGGGTTTTGTAAAATATAAATTTCCATAGCTCCCAAGCCATATTTTTTATAATCTGCATCAGAAACTTTTACGTTATCATACCTCCCAAAAAAGTATTCCAGCTCTTCTTTTAACACTCCTTGTCCTACTCCATGAATAAAAACCACCTTAGGGATACGCTTATTAATCGCAAAATCTAATTGCCTTTTTGCTGTATCCAATTGTAGTGTGATTATATCATGATTTGCCATTCCCCGGGTAGATGTTACCAGCTTATTAATATGTAAATCCACCTCCATTGGTGCTATATCACGTTCTTTGGGTTTTATAGTTGGTCTTTTTGGTTTCTTTTTGAAGTCTTCTTTTGTTTGTAGATTTTCATATACTTCTTCGTAAGAAGGTATAATCAGCAACCCTGATTCTATTTTTACTACTTCTCGAATAAAAAAAGTAAGATCAAAACCATCTTCTGTATCTATCGTTACCTTATCTGAAAAAATATTAATAACCCTGCCAGTGATAGGCTCATCCAAAACAGATACCGTATCTCCTATTTTAATTGTACTCATTCTTCTTCTTCTTCTAAATATATATCAGACTCACTGTTTGTTTTTGATTTTACAGTAGTCGTAATCATAAATAGCCCCATCATTAATAAAACAATCCCTGTACTTTGAATATAATAATTCTTTTTTTCAAAAAATGTCTCCCCTATAATTGCTGCAGCACCAGTAACAATAAAAACCGTCCTTATTATTCTTTTAATTTTTTCGTAATTCATTAAATTATTAAATTAATTGCTTTACAAACCAAACAAAAACTAATCACAGTGATTTCTATATTTAATCCTTATTAAATCCGCATGGTCTTTTAAGATCACAAAAGTATTAAATAATAGATTTTTTAAGCTTTAAAAGCTTAAAATAACTTAATTATGTATATTGCGCCATAAAAATTATAAATATTTTTCGCTTTTGGAGACTTATATGTTACCATGCCTGAACAAAAAAATTTTTGGTATTGAATGTTTAGGGTGCGGTATGCAAAGATCTGTTGTTCTTCTTTTTAAGGGGGATTTTATTGCTGCCTTTTATATGTATCCTGCTATTTATCCTCTTTTAACCTTACTTCTTTTTTTAGGGCTCAACTTTTTTATTAAATTCAAATATGATAGGTTTATTAGACTATTTTTAATAATACTTACCTTACTTACCGTGCTTATAAGCTATATAATCAAAATGAAAATAATTTTTTAACTAATCAATTAACCTATGGAAAAACAAATATTACCTAATTCTACCTTGATTTTAGTTCTTGGAATTTTATCTATTGTAGGATGCTGTTGTTATGGTATAGGAATTATTCTTGCTATTACAACTTTAGTTTTGGCAAAAAAAGCTACCACTTTATACAATGAAAACCAAGAATTATACTTAGGATTTCAAAATGTAAAAACAGGTAAAATATTAGCTATAATTGGTATTGCCCTTGGTGCAATATATCTTATATATGTTATTTTTATATTTGCAACCATTGGTATGGATGGTTATATGGAGATGATAGAAGAAATGAAAAGATCTGCAGGGGCGTAATCTTTAACAATATTAGATAAACATAAACTGTTCAAAACATAACTTTTTGACCAGTTTATGTTTAAATATTTATTTAATCTATCTTGGAAACATTAATTAATCAAATAGAATCCGCTCTATTGCAATGCCCTGGTAAGCAATTGGTTGGCTTAAATTGCCTTGGATGTGGTCTTCAGCGTAGTTTTATACTGCTTATAAAAGGCCAATTAATAGAATCGTTTTTAATGTACCCTGCCCTGATCCCTCTTTTATTAATGTTTGGTTACTTAATTGCACATCTTTTTTTAAACTTAAAAAAAGGAGCAAAAAACCTTCAATATTTTTATATTCTAAATACTATACTTATTCTTGCAAATTATATTATAAAATTTTAATAACCCACATGGAAACTAAACAACAATTGCCAAATTCTACTTTGGTATTAATATTTGGCATTGCATCGATTGTAACTTGCTTTTGCTACGGAATCTTAGGACTTATATTTGGTATTGTCACATTAATTCTTGAAAAAAAAGCAAAGAATTTATATTTAGCCAATCCTGAATTATACTTAGGATATGAAAATCTAAAAGCAGGTAAGATTTGTGCTATAATAGGGACAATACTAAGTTCTATATATCTTCTTATCATTATTGGGTACATTGTTTTTATAGGAACAATGTTACCTTGGTCTGAGGTGTTCAATCAATAAAAGAGAACAAAAAAGAGGTCGTCAAAAAAAATACTTTACAGACGACCTCTTTTATTTGTGTATTTATATAATAGTAAAACTATTCAAACTCTTTAAGAGTCTTTATAATAATAGACACACAATCCAATAATTGTTCTTTGTTCATTACCAATGGCGGTGCAAAACGAATAATATTACCATGAGTAGGTTTTGCCAACAATCCATTTTCTTTAAGTGCAACACAAATATTCCATGCAGTATCGCTTTCTTCAGAATCATTAATTAAGATCGCATTTAACAGTCCTTTACCTCTAACTAATTTTGCGATTTTAGAGTTTTCTATATACTTACCTAATTCAGACCTAAATAATTCACCAAGTATAAAAGCATTTTCGGCTAATTTTTCATCTCTAACAACTTCTAATGCTGCAATAGCCACTACTGCTGCAACCGGATTACCTCCAAAAGTACTTCCGTGATTACCCGGCTTTATTACTTCCATAACAGAATCATTTGCCAGTACTGCCGAAACAGGGTAGGCTCCCCCACTCAATGCTTTTCCCAGAATTAAAATATCTGGTATTACATTTTCATAATTTACAGCTAGTAATTGCCCTGTACGGGCTATTCCTGTTTGCACTTCATCTGCTAAGAAAAGTACATTATGTTTTTCACAAAGTTCTTTAGCTTTTGCCAAATACCCCTCTGAAGGAACATATACCCCTGCTTCCCCTTGAATTGGCTCTACCAAAAAACCAGCTATATTTTTATTGTTCTCTAATGTTTTTTCCAGTACAGATAGGTTATCATACTCAATTTTAATAAATCCTGCGGTATATGGCCCAAAATTTTCTCTGGCTACAGGATCATTAGAAAAAGATATAATAGTGGTAGTTCTACCATGAAAGTTATTTTCACAAACAACAATCTGAGCTTCGTTTTCTGGTATTCCTTTTTTTTCGTATGCCCATTTTCTACAAATCTTTAACGCTGTTTCTACAGCTTCTGCACCTGTGTTCATGGGTAGTAATTTGTCAAAACCAAAATACTTGGTCGCAAACTTTTCATACTCCCCTAACTTATCATTATAAAACGCACGTGACGTTAAGGTTAGGGTTTGTGCCTGATTTACCATCGCTTCTACTATTTTAGGATGGCAATGCCCTTGATTAACCGCAGAATATGCGCTTAAAAAATCATAATACTTTTTGCCTTCTACATCCCAAACATATACACCTTCACCTTTACTTAAAACAACTGGTAACGGGTGATAATTATGAGCTCCATACTTATCTTCTAATTCAATAGAATGTTGTGATGACTTTTTTTCTAAAATTGCCATTATTCACGTATTAAAAATAAAACTTTACAATTCCTACTTTAACATTAAAGCCAAGGAGAGAAATCATCCTAATGAAGTTGGCTGCAAAATACTAAATATAGTCCTCTTTATAAAGGACTTATTATAATATTTTTCTTGCCAAAAAAATATACCTGTTATACTTACAGGCATAAAACTATTGAACAGGTCTGTTTTTTCAATTTCTTTTATAAGATATATCGAATAATTAATAAGTATTTGCTTTCTATTCTTATTTTTGCGCTATGGCAAGAAAAAATCGAAGACAAATCTTTGAAAGCGTCAAAGTTATTGATGCAGGTGCAAAAGGAAAAAGCATTGCTAAAGCACCAGATGGGAAAGTTATATTTATTAATAATGCTGTTCCCGGAGATATTATAAATGTTCTGGTTACAAAAAAACGTAAGGCTTTTTACGAAGGTTCTGCAACTACAATACACACGTTTTCGGATAAACGAGTAGATCCTACATGTAAGCATTTTGGAACTTGCGGAGGGTGCAAATGGCAGTTTATGGGCTATGAACACCAACTAGCATATAAGCAACAAGAAGTGATAAACAATTTAACCAGACTAGGTAAAGTTGCATTGCCCGAAGTAAATCCTATACTAGGCTCTGAAAATCATTTTTTTTACAGAAACAAAATGGAATTTTCTTTTAGTGACAGCAGGTGGTTAACTCTTGATGAAATTAAAAGTGACTCTGAAATAAAAAACAGAAATGCATTAGGGTTTCACATTCCCGGGATGTGGGATAAAATTTTGGATATTGATAAATGCTATCTTCAGGAAGACCCAAGTAATGCCATTAGGGATAAAGTAAAAGCATTTGCTACACAAAACAATTTAGAGTTTTATAATGCTCGAAATCAACAAGGTTTTTTGCGTACATTAATGCTTCGCATATCTTCGACAGGAGAAATTATGGTTCTACTACAATTTTTTCGCGAAGATGTTGAAAAAAGAACACTTTTATTAGACTATATTGGTTCAGAGTTTCCAGAAATAACTTCTTTACAATATACCATAAACCCAAAAGGTAACGATACAATATACGATCAGGAAATTATTTGTTACAAGGGCAAGGATTATATTGAGGAAGAAATGGAAGGTTTGCGCTTTAAAATTAATGCAAAATCTTTTTATCAAACCAACTCTAAACAAGCATACGAGCTATATAAAGTGACCAGAGATTTTGCGAATTTAACTGGTAAAGAACTAGTATATGATTTATATACAGGAACAGGTACAATTGCACAATTTGTTGCGAAAAAAGCAAAAAAAGTAATCGGTGTAGAAGCTGTTCCGGAAGCCATTGAAGATGCCAAAGAAAATGCCAAACGTAATTCTATCTCTAATGTAGAGTTTTATGTAGGAGACATGAAAAAGGTTTTTACAAAAAATTTTATTGCACAACATGGACAACCCGAGGTTGTAATTACAGACCCTCCCAGAGATGGTATGCATAAAGATGTAGTAGCACAACTAATACATATAGCCCCGCAAAAAATAGTTTATGTAAGCTGTAATAGTGCAACACAAGCACGGGATCTGGCGTTATTAGATAAAATGTACGAGATTACCAAAGTTCAACCTGTAGATATGTTTCCACAAACATATCATGTAGAAAATGTAGTTTTATTAGAAAAAAGGTAAGTTTGCAAAGGTTTTCGTATTTATGTTGCGTAGAATTTGCGCAGAAAATAAAATCAATAATCGAAGTAAGGTTATGGTCTGCTTCCGAAAATATATTTTGTTTCCGAAACAAGTCTTTGGGAATTACCCCCTCGATGAGGGATTAAAACCTTTACTTTAAAATCTGGTATTATTACAAAAAAGATAATATATGAAGATATACAAATATTTATTATACACGCTAATTGCAATAGGTACTTTATCTACAAACTATAGTTGTGAACGGGATGATATATGTGCAGAAGGAACCCCTACCACTCCTTTCTTAATCATAAAATTTATAGACTTTGAGACTGGCACTTTGGTTAAAGCACCAGCAGAATTACAAATTAAAGCTGTTGGTTCAGATACTCCTTTTCCTTTTAAAACAGTTGAAGATTTAATTCGAATCCCACTTAGAAATAAGGAATCTATTACCGAATATGAGTTTACTATAAATTCTAATACCAGTAACAATACAGATACCGACCCTGCCCCCGATAAAGATATTGTAAGCTTTCAATACACAATAAAAGAAGAATATGTAAGTAGTGCATGCGGATTTAAGGTAAACTATGAAGGACTTACTTTTTCTCCTCCGGTAGCAGGAGATGACGGCAACTGGATTAAAAATATAACAATACAAAGAGAGAACATAACCGATGAAACAACTGCACACGTATTTATTTTTCATTAGCATTTTAGTTTCCAGTAGTTTTTATGCGCAAGAGGAAACCAAAACTAATTCTAAAGACACACTTCCTCCTTCAGAAAAATATGGTTTTAGGGCTGGCGTTGACCTTGGTCGATTAATTCGCACAGCTGCAGATGATAAGTATTCGGGATTTGAAATTATCGGAGATTACAGGTTCTATAAAAAGTTTTATATTGCAGCAGAAGCAGGTAATGAATCTCTAATAAGAGACGAAGAAAATATCAACGTAAAAGGCTCCGGGAGCTATATTAGAGTTGGAATAGATTATAATGTATACGATAATTGGTATGGCATGCAAAATAGTATATATACAGGTGTGCGTTATGGTTTCTCGACCTTTGATCAAACCTTAAACGATTATTCTATTTTTACCAGAACGAATTACTTTGGAGCAAACAAAATAACCGAAAGTATCAAAGCCAGTGATTTGAATGCCAGTTGGATCGAGCTTGTCCTTGGTATTAAGGTAGAATTAATAAAAAACCTGTATCTGGGAGCTAACGTCTCTTTAAGAAGCTTAGTAAGCGAAAAAACATCTAATAGATTTGATAATCTCTATATTCCCGGATTTGGTCGTACTAATGATTTTAGTAGTATCGGAGTTGGATATGGATATTCTGTTAGCTACCTTATTCCGTTTTTTAAGAAAAAGGAATAATATCTTTTTAACGTTGAACCAATACTAGTAAATTATTCTTTTTTCATCTATTCTTCGTCAAAAAATATAACCACAACTATATTTTGGTTTGGCTCTGTACAAGTGCTGTACTGTCTATTTTATATATTTTTTAAACCAATCCACAATTTCCTGATGACTATCAAAGTACTGAAAAGGAAGTGAATGGCTTTTCTCATTATACACTTTTAACTGATATTCTTTATTGGCTTTTTGAAGTTCTCCAACCATTTCTATTGCTTGGTTTACAGACACAAAGCCATCTTGCCTTGAATGTAAAATATAAATTGGACAATTAATTTTATTTGCCCATTGTACAGCCGATCTGTCTTTTATATACTGTTCTTTATAAATATCAAAATCGTTAAGAACATTACGTAATCCTTTATAGTTATCTTCTTCCTTTTCTGCATCATCCCAACCATTTAAAAAAACCGGTCGATTTTGTAATAGTGTATTCAAATTAGCTACTCCTCCTATTACTGCTGCTGCACGCACAGAAAGTATCTTAGTCATTTGATAAGTCATCATTCCCCCACGGGAAACTCCTAACATAAAAACATTATCTAAATCTAAAAAATCAAAAGCTTTTAAATATTCGAATAAAGAAATTATATCATTAATCTCGCTACCACCAAATTGATCAAAAGGACCTCTTTCATCTACAAACCTGTAATTAGATGCTACTACTATAAACCCATCTTGATACCATTTATAAAAAAAAGGCAGGTCTTCGTCCAAAATTTTTCCATAATTCCCCGTTCCTCCCCTATTATATATAACCACAGGGTATTTTTTCTTACTTAATAATAATGGCTTGGTTATAAAACCTTTTACCCAAAATTCATCGCTTTTATAATCAAACTGAAGAAATTCTACCTCTTTTTGAGAACGTGCTGTTTCATAAAAAACAGAATCATATTGATATTTTGTAATCTTTGACGTTTCATCATACTTCTTTTTTATGATTACCACTTTCTCATTCTTTATACCATCATCTGCCTGCGAAAAACATATAAGAACTTGCAATAAACATATTGCAATACTATATCCTTTAATTTTTCCCATTTTTAGATTTATTTTTTTATGTTATCTCTGTATTTGTTACACTGTTTTTTTTACTCCTGTAATTTTTACAGGCTTTTACAAATTTCCAATTATAATAATGCGCAATTATTAAAAAACCAGTAGCAAGAAAATGCAAAACTCTCTCAGAAGTATAATTTTCAATCAAAAAACCAATACAAAAAAACACTACCGTAAAAGAGTACATAAAAATTGGCAATAACTTGTTATGATATCTTTTACGCCCATCATATATTGCTATAAATGCTATTATTAAACTTATAATTACCAATATGATTTCATAAAACTCATTATTCATAAATGATAACCCGATTAAAGGAAAAAAAGGTATGCAAACAGGTAAAAATATACAATGTAGTACACATAAAAACGACGTGGATAAACCTATAAAATCCCAATTTATTCGATCTGTATAATGAATCATAGTATTAAAAATTTGATCTCTTACTTTTTTATTTAAGTTATAGAATACTCAAGTTTCAGAATTAAAAACTTACTACAATTTCAATTCACCTTTATTTTAATTTTGTTTCTTAAACAGAATCCTTCTTGTAATAGTATTTCCAATTCAAAAACCTAAATGCAATAATGTTGCAATAATACAAAATATTGTTCAGTATATCATAAAAAAACAGAACAAGATCTTATAACATTTTTAAGTAAAATTATTATAGAAGCAATTAAATTATTTTGGCTCAGACGAAAAAGAAAATACAGCGACAGTACCGCTCTCAATGCTTTTTATTTTGAAATATAGAGTAAAAAAAAATGATTTTAGCAAGTAATTCCATTCAATAAATAGCACAAATAATTGTAAGTTATCTATAATCAAATTCATTAGTGTCCACTATAAATAATTAAATGTTCTTTGATATCACTGATAATCTAT
>NZ_CDSBKO010000067.1:0-28323 GCF_977115655.1 Aquimarina sp. | reverse complement strand
GGCTATTTGTTTGTAGTGGAGACTGACGACCGAAGGTGAGACAAGTTGGAACGGTGTGGAACAAGTGCTTTTTTCAGCACTTGTGGAACAACAAAAAATAGCTTGCGTAGTGACGAGGCGAACTCCTTATAACAGCTTATGGGCAAAGCCTTTCCAGCTGCGCCCATAATGATGTGCCGACCGTAGGGAGACACTTGGCTATTTATTCTTCCAATGTAAATGTAAACATCAATATTTTGGATAACCAGTAAATACTTTCTTGTTGCTCGGATTGTTCGGGCTGGCTTAAGGCATGGATCATTTCTGCAAGTACGTATTGCAGGTCTTCGAGTTCTTGTTGGTTTGTAACAGGGATATAGATTTTTGTTTTCATAAGGATCTGGATTTGATTCTATAGGTAAACCCTGATCTTTTACGATCGATGATTTCTAAAAACCCCCGATCTACGAGTTCGGTAAGGTATTGGTAGACAGAACTTGTTCCCTTGCCCAATCTGCAACGTATATCTTTGTTGGTAAATTCTTTTGCTTCAAAATAGCATTGCAGTTCTTTATAAAACCATCGCAAGTTAGGAGATAAAAGGTATTGGTGTTTTGGCAGGTGTAATTCATTTTGTAACATATAAATGGCATTCCCCATATCTTCTGTGGTTACATAAAACCTGCCAAGTGTATCTTGATCCCTATAGAGCTCGTTAATGATGGTAAGGCTGTGCGCGGTGGTTACAATACGTTTTTTTTGAGAAGCAGTAAAGGTGGTTTTCTCTAAAAACTTTTGGTACTTGTTGATGGTGACCCTGTAAGGGTAGAGAACTTTGACAATGATGTTCAGGTCATCCAGATGGTGTTTACGGTGGCTTAGTTTGTCGATTTTGGTATAGCGTCTTATGGATCGCTTTTTGCGTTCTTGTTTCATTATTTATATGGATTTGATTTATATGCATCTTGTTGCCGTGAAGGCGGTAAATAATTGTCCTTAACCAAGGATATTTTTATGTAATAAGGTTGATGGGTGGTGGGTAGTAGTTTTTATCCCTAATTATACTTGTCTTGGGTCGCTAGGTCGATTCGAGAGTTAAGTCGCTGACCCATTGTGATTTGACCAACCCAAGTTTGACCCTTTTCCGAACCATAACCGACCCTTTGCGACCCACACGCATAGCGTGTTTGGTTATCCCCGACTACCCGAGGACAAGTTTAGTTTGTTTGTGGGGGTAGTTTCTTGTATTTCTCTATCTGATCGTACAGATAGGTGCGTAATTCTTTGCGTAGCTTTTCTATATTATCCCAATAACTGATCTGGTAATGAAAAGAGTTGCGTTTACCAATACTACTACGGTTAATGTATTCCAGTTCTTCTAATTCTTTAAAATAGCGTTGGGTTTGGGTTTTACTGATCCTGAACTTTTGTCGGATTTCCCGTTGTGTAAATTGATAGTCTTTGCCTTTAGATTCTACATACTTTTTTAGGTTTTCGTAGAACTGTCGTAATATTCCATCGAGTTCATCAGTTTTTAGAATGATACTGTTGAACATTAGATCGATGGCTATTTCTAAATCTTGTAATTCTGTAACAAGCATAGCTTGATCTATTTTTTGTCGCTGATACTGGTGTAATAAAGTGATTTGCTCGATATAATCATGTAACATCTGTGTTAAGCGACGTCGTTGTTTGGCGGTTTTGGGGAGTTCCAACCGATAAGGGTTTTTGACTTTGTAGGGCTGTAGCATATATACAATATCCTGCAGGGATTCCCTTGCTACTGTTTCCTCGTGGTCGGTGACCACTTTGGCTGACTTATCAGACATATATTGCAATACCTTTTCGGTTTGTGCTTCGCTCTCATCGATGGCAATCACAAAAACACGGCTTTCGTTATCTTCATAAATCCTAAAATGTGTAGTGGCTACCAGACTGGCTATCGGTCCAAAAACATATTTTTCCCCTGTGGTGATTTCTCCTGTTTGTTCGTTTTTTTGGCTTACGCTACTGGACAGTTTGCCGTTGCTCTGCAACTCCCGCCACGCCAGTTCTGCTTCTTCGGTAAGCCCGTCATAATCTTCTAAGATGATCCCACAGTTACAAAGATCAGTTTCACCATAATTGTAAAAACTCTTGTCGGTAACCCGGGTAAAGCGTTTGATCTTGTTCTGGTCATACATGCAGTCGGCTATTTTACCGATCAGGTGGCTTTTTCCACTACCGCTAGTGCCTTGTACTACAGCGTGCAATGTTCTGTGCATTTTATGGCTGAGTAATATGGTAAAAAGGAACAATGCGTTTTTTTCTTCGCCGATGATACCTGTAGCTTGTAATTGTTTGGTTAGTGTCTCTATGAGACTTTTAGATTGTAATAGTTGTAATGCTCTTTTTTCTTCGATACCCGTAATGTCTCGTAGTTTGTATCTTAATTGTGCCTTGGGCACCTCGTTTTGTTTGTCTAATCGGTGGGTTTCTAAGGTTCTGGTGATTTTATCTAAAGCTATACGAACTACAGAGGTGCCTATTTGTAGCTTTTCGGCAATCTTACGAACCAATTTTTCTACGGCATCATCGTGATAAAGATCAATGGTGTTACGGCTTGGGGTTTGTTCTAAGTTTACTGTTTTATAGACGACCAATGTCATTTTTAGTCTGCTCAGGTCTTTTAAATCCAGTTTACCAAACACATCGATTTTTAGGTGTTCATCTGTGTAAATGGTGTGATTGGGGTTGATCCTTAGGTTGTGATTTTGTATAGGGGTTTTAGGGTTTTGCTTTTCTGCGGTAGGGTTATGGAGTATTTCTCTTTTCTCATAAAGATGCGTTAAAACTTCTGGTTCATGAGAGTCTAGTAAGCTATTGATATCTTCATTGTCGAGCATTTCCACTTTACTGATAGTAATGTTGGGAACAAGTTCTTTAAGTTCCTTGGCATACTTGTTTGTGGCACTGCCACCAGCGTCGTCCCCATCGAACCACAGGACAATGTCTTGCAATTGTTTTAAATATAAAATAGCTTTAAAATGCTCACTAGTGAGTCCGTTTGTTCCGTAAGCTGCTAGGACACTTGTGTCTTTTGAAAATAAAAAGTGTTGTTGTAGTGTTGCTGCATCAATGATGCTTTCGGTGATGATTAGGTGGCGAGTCGTCACAGACGGATATTGCGGATATAATCCTTTACGGTTTGTCGTATAATAATGTTTGCATTTGCTGTTGTCATAGATGCTTCTGCCGTATAATGATACTACTTGATTGTTTTTGTTTTTCAGAGGGAAGATGATACAATATTTTAGTTTGTCGTATTCCTTGCCCGTATTAAACCCTGCCCCCAGTTTTTTATAATCCAAGTGGCGGGATTTTACATACTCCCTTGCTTTGCTGCTTTGGGATAGTTTGGGTTGTAGTGTTGCGTAAAGGGTTTGGTAATCTTCCTGTACTGGTTTAGTATTGATATCAGTAATAGAATAATTGCCTGTCGAGGCTCTCGACTTTAACCAATCTACTGCCATTGGTAATTCCCAACTGTAGAACTTTTTTACCAGTTCGATAACGTCCATCGTGCCTGCAGAACAATTACCACTAAAACAAGTTGCAATCTGTTTCTTTTGACTAAACTGTAAACTTGGTTTTTTATCGCGATGAAAAGGACAAAGGCATTTACCGTTTTTATCCAAGTGCAATCCTAGTTCTTTAGCTATTTCTATAATATCTACGCTGTTTTTTAACTGGGTCAGGGTCATTGTTGATAAATTTATATGTACTGCTTATTTGTAGCAAAGTAAATCATTTACGCAGCAACAAACAAATGTTTAAAAACAATATTTATTAACAATAGGTCGTAAGTCTTTGTATTTTATACTACTCATTAGCTATTTTTGTGTTAATAAAAGCTTTTATATGTCGCAATTAGGAGAAAGAATATCTAGAAAAAGAAAAGAGTTAGGATTGTCCCAAACAGACCTTGCTAATAAAGTAGGGGTGTCTTATGCCCAAATTGGACGTTATGAAACAAAAGGTGTTCAACCTCCTGCAGAAGTTTTAAATAAAATAGCGGATGAGCTAAATTCCTCTATTGATTATTTGATTAATGGGGAGAGTAGTGAAAAGGCTATTAATTCCTTAAAAACAACAGAAGTGTTAAATCATTTTAAAGAAGTAGAGAACCTACCAGAAAAAGATAAAAATATAATACTTAATGTTATAGCAGCCTTTATTCGTGACCACAAAGCCAAAAAAGCATACTCATCCTCATAAACCAAAAAACCCACAACATCTTTTACAACGTTGTGGATTTTTCTTTTTTTACTAGGTATACCCGCCAATCTGGTACGGTACCCCTTACAAACTGGCACTAGCGCATACTAGGAACCAGCGGGGCAACTAATACTTTTTTATAAAAACCGCATAAATAAACATGCCTATATAGATTGTAAAATATACCAGAAATGGTAAAACAAATAAAAAATGTTTTATAGGTTGTTTGAATTTAACCGATATATAGTCTAATAGTACAACTATTGAAAAATATAAGGAGATAAAAAATATTGGCATAAAAACAAAATAACCCATAATTGTTTTTAATCTTCTTATAAATTTGTTAGAATCCTCAGGCAAAAACTGTGCTAAAATATACATAGAGGTTAAAATTATAAACCCTAAGAGTCCATAATTAGCATATTTTATTATTCTATTTTTCATATTACTTTCTAAAATGATTAAATCCATTAATAATCGCTCCTTGATCTGCACTGCTATCAATACCATTTAAAGTAAATATAGAATTAACTTGAGATCCAAATTTAATTGCTGCTGAACTGAACCTATTGAAATTCATCCAACTGCCCCACATATAATTCCCTGCATCATACAGATTATAGATTCTGTTGGTGTTTCCAAACCTAAAAAAGTGAAAATTAGTGTGATAAGATGTTCTTAAAAAGCCGGTATCAAGGTTTTTTCGTTCAGTACTTGTAAAATAATTGGAAACTAAATGGGAGAAAGTAAAATCTGCTCCACTATGAGAAGTTAATGCTGCAGCAATCCAAGCACCCGAGATATTTCCTGTAGACCTTAGCAATAAAGGGTTTATGCCTCCTTGTTTTAAAATAGCACTTAATAATTCAGAATCAGATATACTAAAAAATAATCTATCTCCTTCTAGCCATTCATTTATAAATTCAAAATCAACATCAGGATCACTGAAAAATAACTCGTTTCCATCTTCATCAAAGAATCTATGAGCCTGATTGTTTTTTTCTACATTAGTTACTATACCATCTTTATTAACCGTAATATTATCGTCCCAATTATCCCATCCCTCTCCAAATTCTTGCTCAGTATCTCCAAAACTAAGCACCCATTTTTCTTTCTTTTTTGTATGAGCAGAAGCAGAAAGCCCAAATTGCGCTAGTGCTCTATTTAACATAGAAATACCTGACAATCCTCTATTTCTATTAGTATCTATAGATACCCCTACAGAAGATAAAGCAGTCCCAAAACTAACAGCATCACCATTACTGTTTTCATACTGCCCTGTGTTCCAGTTATAACTTACTCTACCATCATTACGATAGTCTCCACTATTTACCATTCTGCCTTCTCTGATCTCATGGTGGCTACCACCACTGGGGTCATTATAATATACGGGATTGTTCCCAAAGGCATTGTAGGTGGACAACCCATGATGGGTAATAGGGTCGATACGGTTCCATCTTGCGATGGTTGGATCATACGATCTAAGTGGCATTTCATACCAGTTAAGACCCAAGCTTTCTTCTAATTCTGTACTGTTGTATTTTATTTGATGTGCTGCTCCTCTTTTGATAGCGTTGTAGCCTTTTTGTTGGAGCCCAAAAGGGTAGTAATTCGACTCTTCTACGATCTCATCGGTAGTGATCGTACCATCATCATTCTTATCGGTATAACTGAGTCTAATATTGCCTAAATGATCCGCGTATTGGTAAGTATACCTATACCCTGTATCAGAAGGTTCTATATACCCCTCTGCATGTGGCATAAACTCTAAATTTCCATTTTTATATTGTGCCCCACCAGCATATTCTGTTACTGTAGTAGTACCTCTATCTGTAATGATTTTCTTTTGTTTACCTCCTGTAGCATCATAGATATAGTTTATCTTTTTAGTACTATTATTATCAAAAACAATCTCTACTGGCAGATCCAGATGGTTATACTTGATATTGGTGATACCTTTGTTTTTATCTACAGTGATACTACCGTTACTATCATACTCATAATCATTACCGGTAGTATTACCATCTTTAAAGCCAAAGGTTATATTACCAGTATCGGTAACCCTTAATAACTTATGTCCTGTAGCCTCGTAGGTATAGGATAGCTTATCCATCTCTCCAAAGGCAGTGGCATTGATATCTGTATGCCCTTTACGATTCAGACTTAAAATATTCCCCATGGTGTCATAGGTAATACCACTTACATCATACCTGCCGTCTTTACTGGTAGCAGTGGTAAGTCGATCTAATGCATCATAGATATACCCATAAGCTCTCTGGGTGTGATCGTTTGCCGTTTTCCAGGTTATCTCACTTATATTACCATTATACAAGGCAGTTGCTCCCAGGTTTTCGGTTGGATTATTGTAATGAATGGCATACCCAAACAAATCCCCATTGGCAGTATCCCCCTCGTTAATAGCTGTTAGCCAACCCCGTATGTTATGAGAATAGTCCACCTTTTGCAAGCCACCTCCTGTTTCTTTTCTGGTTAGTATCCCTAATTTGTCATAGGTATTACTCATAATGACTTCCTCTGGCTGATCATTGATTTTTTGGGTTTGGGTGAGTACTCTACCCTGGTGATCATAGGCAAAGGTATCCACCGTTACTATAGCCGTATTACTGTTCTTGGTATGTGTAGTTTTGCTCTGGATCACTTTACCTGCAAAATCAAATTTGGTTTCTAGAATATCTACGGTACTAAGATACTCATTTTTGTTTGCTACGTATACAGGTCGCGCTTTTTTATCATAATAGGTCACTGTTGTGATCCAGGTATCGGTTCCTAATATTCGAACCTTGCCTCCTGTAGGCAGCATTTTGGTTCGATTGCTGGTCGCTTGTTGATATACTGTTTGGGGGTCATACAGTTCTACTGGTTTATCAAAATTATAATCATCGTAATAGCTCATGCTATGCAGCTCTATATTAGTGGTAGGAAATGTAGTATTACTATAATACCTTTTAGTACCATTTATTATCGTGGTTACATCCCGTTGCTCCCATAATGTGGCTAATGCATTTACTTCTTGCTGTATGGTTGTTCTATCTCTAGAATCGGTATATATACCACTATATACACCTCTGCCCAGTGCATCATATTTGACAAACAGCCACTGATCTGATGGTTTTCCTGTATGGTCTTTTCTTAAACTGGCGTTCTGGGTTAATATGGGCTGATCCAATTCATTATATATAATATATTCCCACCCTTTACCAGGTGCTTTCTTTTCGATTATTCGGTTACGTTCGTCGTATTTGTACTGATAAATCAATTCGGTAAGCTCGGTATTCGATATTCCATCGGTTGTAATTACCTTGGGTGGTATAACATAGGTAAGATTACCAAAATCATCATACACATTATAGGTATCTAGTACTTGTTCGTTATTATATGCACGGGATAAAACCGTTTGTCCGCTTTTATCGGTAAATGCTTCTGCTGTTTTGTTTTTACCATCTTCCAGAGTCCAGTTCTCGTTTTTTATAATCCTCTTGGTAAGTTGTGCCGCTGCATAGGTACCATTAGCTACCAGTGATGGGGTATTGTTTACCATTACTACATCAAAACGCATTACTTCTGTAGCTGTATTTAGATCGTATGCTAATTTTACTGTATGATTGGCAGAGTGTATCGTTTCATAACTTTTTAAGTATTGTAGTTGACTTATATCAAAGGTTTTCCTTGTTTTTAGCCCGTTTACAACAGACCCTGGCGTACTGGTCACAGCAGTTATAACAAAGTAGTTGTTTTCTATACTAGCTTTATAGTCTGTGTTAGCCCCATTACTATCGGTTATATACCCCATATCGAGGTATGCAATTGCAGGGTATACATCTAATTTTCTAAGTTTACCTACCGGTAATGTTTGAATCCCAAGGCTTTGATTTACTCCCATCCATAGGATCAATGATCCCGATTCTATCCTAATTGATACCCGATTCTCCTTATCGGCCAGTGCATTTGCTACCCCGGTAGTATACAAAATATCTGTAGCATCCCATTGTTTCAGATACGTTAGCGTAGCAGGAAAATTGGCATATACCGGATTGGTATAGTTCAGGTTTTTTTTGTTATATGCCCATGCGGCTCCTGGTGCTGCTTGCTCCCGGGCACGATTAAGAGGGGAGGCTTCAAAGATAGTCTCGCTACAAGCATTTATTTTATCCAACGGTACTCCTGTAAAATCTTTTGGGTATCTATTTTGATAATATGTATGGATATCCTTTTGGATATCTACTTCTCTATAACTTCCTGTTACTCCTTTGCCAGCTTCATAGGGCAAATATTGTTTGGCTTGTCTTCCAAAAACATCATACTCTACATGCAAAATAATATCTTTACTATCCGGCGAGGCGTTGATTGCATTTTGCTGTACGGGTCTTCCCAATCCGTCGGCGTAGGTGATATTATATATCTTTTGTGCTTCGGGAGCTGTCTCTAAGGCTTTTACTGTTGTAAAAGGTTCTTGTGCCTGTACCGATAACATATAGTTATGTTCTTCGTTTAGATCCAGGCCTTGTGCTAATGTAGCTGTCATACCTGCTATACAAAACAGTACACCTATGGCTATTTTTATAGTTATATTCATTACACTATATTTTTTTAATGCTTGTATCATTTTTTGTATCATAAGAACTGCTTATTGCTTGCTATTATCACTATCATCTCTGGGATTTCCTCCTCCGGATCCACCACCGGTACTTCTACATCGAGAGCTACTTATGGTATAGGTTTGTCCTCTTTTAGAAACCACCCTGCCTGTACAGGTATCGGTCACCGTACAATCTACTATTGCACTATTCGAAGTAGTACCACAATACAGGGTAACATAAATAGAGGAAGAACTACCTACTCTGCCCCCGTTTACATACCAGCTATAGGTATAGTTTCCTAAACCACCATTGATATTGGCTAGTACCTGAAACTTTTGTGTTCTTGGTGCAGAGCTTACGGGTGGCATACTAGCTATAGAAAGCGTTAGTGGTGCCGGTTCTACCACATTCATGGTAGTGGTTACCGTTTTAGAATTTCCGGTAATGGTATCCTGCACGGTACATTCTACCTGTACCTGCCCATAATAGGCACACTCCATGGTAAGGCTAAACGATTTCTGGGTAGTGGTATGATTCACGCCACCACGGCTGATTTTCCAGCTATACGTATAATTACCAGATCCGCCTTGAGGGTTGATATTAAAAGCTGCAGTTGTTTGCACTACATGTGTTGCAGGGAGAGAGATTTGACTTGCAGCACTAGAAATTTCATCATAAATGCTAATAGATTTACTAACGGTTTTTGTTTTACCGGTTACACCATCGGTTACTGTAAGTTCTACGGTTACCATTCCTCCATTACCGCCCCCTTGTAAGATGATATCTTTACTGGAAAAATGCTCTATAACATTACCCGGTTTGGTTACCTTCCAGACATAGGTAAATTGTCCTGATCCTCCAGAAACTGTAGATTGTATTTGCATACTGGTATGTACATCTATCCAGTTTTTTTCTGAAGTTATACTGGTTTGCATTGGCGCATATTCTATTCCTTTATTGTTATAATAATATTTGTTGATAATATTATTATCGGCATCCCGAATTTGCATTAAACGATACAATGCGTCATACTCGGTATACGAAGTATACCCTCTTGGATCTGTAGTACTGGTAACACCTATAAGCGGATCATAGGTATAGGTAGTCACTATAGCACCAGGCAAGGCATCCCGAAGCCCGTCTAAAGCTTGTCTCAATGCTCCTTCTGTACCGTCATATCCTTTGGCACGATCGATATCTGCATTAGATTTTGCTTTTAGATCTGGCACAAAACCTGCTACCTGATCATAAGTAGCATTATCGATCCTGGCAATAGGATATACATCATTATATCCCCAAATATATACGGTATGGGGTTCCTTGCCCCGGGACACTTCTAACGGGTTTCCTTTGGCATCATACTTATGATATATTGTTTGGTCCCGCATTGCAGCACCTTCTTTGGCGGCTTGTATTAGAGAGGGTAAATAATAACCTGTACTTTTTGTAGTATAATGTATATGTGCAGTACCTTGTTTTTGGGTTCCTTTAAAAGTTTCTGTCTTTACAGGAGAAACAATACGATTTGCACTCATAAGTGTGGTATTATTTATCGATGGGTGGTAAGGATAATAATAGATCGATTTTTTGGTATCCTTTTTAGAATCGGTATAAATTTGTGTTTCTACCTGATTATTCTGATCATAGATGTATTCCTGAATACTTTCTGTATAAGTGGCAGGGTCTATATCTGAATAGGTTTTATAAACCACCCGCTTTTGCCGGGGTTGTGCATTGGTTTCTTTATAGGCTTTAATTGTATAATGTTTGTTTTGATCACTGCCACCAACACCTACTCCTGGTAAGCGTTCTACCATCTGGGTATAATGATAACTACCTACAGTCACACCGGTTCTGGCAATTAACCCTTCTGCATATCTACGATATTCTGCCTGGGTTCGATTATGATAATACTCATTATAATCTGCTAAAAGCAGGGATAAAGAATGATCCAACATATTCTTTTCTTGTGCTCTTATACGTACATATTCTTCTAATGACATTTTTCGTTTTACTCCGGTAGACGGACGTACTTTGATACCATACGGGTAATTAGTATCTAGCGAATGCCCAAATTCATCCCTGCTCATCTGTACGGGTTCGTACTCATAAAATTGCTCGGTAAGCAATTGCTCTTTATGCATCGAATTGTTATCTATATTTTTATAGGTTTTTACCGATTTAGTTCGAATACCTCCCTCTATGATTCCCTGGGGTATCGGGTTATTATACTCTTCCTGCCTTAGGTCTGCAGAGCTTTCGAATATATAAGGATCTTCAAAGGTATATACAATTCTTCCATTAATAACTTCTTGCATAGGATCTGCCGAGGATGCCATTTCACTTACCTGAGCATAATAAATAGGCAATCCTTGATTTCTTACAAAAAACGGATATGCGATCTTATTTTCTTCTGTACTATATTGAGATACCCCACTATTAGGATCTCCAGCCATATCATAATAATAGTATGCCGGCTGTTTTTTGGTGGTTGTATGTATTTTAGCACTCGAGACTAACAAATCATTGGTATACTGGTATTGTTTTTTGGTACATTTCCCATCATTTGCAGGACAATTTTTAATACTACGTACCCGAAGCCCCCCATAGTCATAATCATACGATTCTTTTCTGTGTGTCACATTTCCGGAAGGGTATTTTACTACAATCATTGCACTGGTAAACTTTTCGGTTTCCAGATAAAAAGTATAGGTTCCTGGAGCTATGGTAAAAGAACACTCCCCGCTGCTATCATACTGTTTTTTACCTTCTAAAAGATTTTCGCGTTCTCCTACCTCATTGATATCTAATTGTGCAATACCATTAGTATTTGCGCAATCATAATATGGCACATAAGCTCCTGTATATCCTTGTTTTTGGATTTTTAGCTTTACGCGAGATCCATATTTACTAATCGAAGCTGAATGGGATATCGTAATAAAAGTGGGCTCTGTAAATGTTCGTACCCGTACAGCCGTGGTTCTGGTTTTTTTTCCGTTCGGATTCGAATCGAAATCAGAGATGTAAAAATCCCTGTTAAAATCTTCCCATCCATTGATATTACGAGAATTGACATCGATATGCATTGGGATTTTATTTAGTTCGTATTCTATTTGTGTCTGCCCTCCCGTTTTATAACTTATCGTTTTTAGAGCCCCATGTAATGTCCCTTCAAAACTTGGGTAAACAGTAGGCATTATCTCGGTTTGGTATTCTGTAGTTTGTGTTCCTCCATAGTACCCCCATGGATCCATCGTAGAAGTTATTTTATCCTTATCCGAATCAAAATCTGGTATTGCTGAAGTACCATTTTGGTTGTAGTATTCGAATCTAAAAACCAACTCATTATTCTGCTTGATCTCTGTAAGCAAACGTCTGGATTGCTTGGTATATAAATCATAATAATGAATTTGAGAATTGTTGTAATCTTTTAGCTCTATAGAACTATATTGCGGATGACTTCCTGCGGGGAGAGATAATCGATTAAAGTGCAGAGAACCTTCTGTAAAGGTGATTTTGGACAATATTGGTGTAGAGATATCTACATCCATTCGTGTATACTGATATATATAAGGATTAAAACTGGCATCGGGAGCAGTTTCATTAGGATCAAGATTCGATAAAAATTCGGTTTTTCTTCTTTTATGTGAATATATGGTAGGGACAAAATCCTTGATCCTTTTTAGGTGATTTTGATATTCAAAAACAATTTGTTGTGTTGTGTTTGGCGGTTGTATTGCAGTAAGATACCAACTACGGGTATACACAAACTCATTATATGGAGTAGAAACCATAACTGTGTTTAATAATACCGGATCATAGATTTCTTTGGCTGCAAAGATATATTTTACCCCTTCGCCATCGATCACCTCGATACTATCCCAACCAAAAGTTACTTTTACATTATGATGTGATAAAAGTACCGGCTGCCCATTTTTTCCAATTTTAAAAGAAAAGTTTAACTGCCCGGCATTTACTGTAAATAGATCCGGTTCGCCATCTACCAGACCATTTGCCAAAAGAAAAGCATGATGTTCTTTAAGTACTTTTTTGCCATTGGTTGCCGAACTATTATTAGGATCAAAATTATAATAAGGATCCAATATCGTTTGAGGCAGGTTTTCGGATCCGTGATATCCTCTAGGGTGGTCATCGGGTAAACCTCGAACTTCACGAGAGATCATCCCGGTAGCAATCAGACTCCAGCCTAATCCTATAGAAGAAGGTTCTTCCATAACTTTAAGACCACTATAGTGATACTGCAAACCAGTACTCCAACTAACCCCATTTTGTTGTATGGTATAAATTGGCACAGCGTATTGTACCGCTCCGGTTGTAAGGTCTACGGTAGCACTACTGGCTTTGGTCGTTTTGGCAGTAGTAGGAGCAGCATTTATTGCAGGACTATATCCCCCATAAAAATCTTGCTGAGCTATGGCTTCCTGAATACATAACAAACTAAGGACAAGAAAAATATAGCGTAAAAATTGATATCTCATATTTAAAGATTGTATTTGTGTTTTTTATAAAAATTTACTGGTTAAGCACTAGATATAGTATACAACTGCTTAAGATGATTTTGGTTTTTAACTATTTGCTAAAGAGCGCCTTGTTATTATTAAGATAAAAATATACTTTGTGGTACTTCGTTTTTGTTTCCATAATCTTACTATCTTTTGTTTTTGCAGTGCAATATTAAGAGAAATAAGTTTCATTTTTTGAAACTTTTGTTTTTTAAATGTTAAAGTTTTATTTTTTCTTGGGCACTCCAAACTCAGAAGCAAATCTAAAATATCATTTTACGATGTCTATACAGAAATCTGTAATCCACAAAATATTTTGTTCCCCTTTTAATCTCAACCTCAAAATAAAAGCTTTTAGAACACCATTTAAGAAGTATTAGAAATGTGAAATTCTTTTTATTTAGTCGATCCTTAAAAATAAACAACGGTTTTATTTTTCTGATATTGGTTGCAAAAAAGAGTTTAAAAAAAAAGAAACTGTTTTTTTATCTTATAGTACAAAACCCTGTCAAATGCGTTCAAAAAATAAGTCTTCTGGTCAGGTAATTTTTTTAGCCCCTACTTTAGAAAAGCAGTTCAACCCTTATCATCCTCTTCATCTTTTATCTAAAGAAATCGACTGGCATTATTTTGAAGAAGAATTCAAAGATTTGTATTCAGATAAAGGCCGGCCAGCTCATAGTACCCGTTTAATGGTTTCCTTGTTAATACTCAAATCTATTTGCAATTTATCTGATGAAGTATTGGTAGACCCACATTGGGAGATGAATGTTTACTTTCAGTATTTTTATGGAGAAGCATCACAAAATTGGGGTGAGCCATGTGCTGCTAGTGATCTGGCACATTTCTGTAAACGTATTGGATAACAAGGTGTTGAGAAGATACTCAAACACTCGATAGATAAACATGGAGATGATAGTGATGATCCTAATGTAAGCGTTGATAGCACAGCACAGAAGAAAAACATTACCTATCCCACAGATGCCAAGCTACATAAAAAGATCATTGCAGCAAAAAAAATTCCTTAAAGGATAAATAGGAGACAGTATCAACTTTATGATGGCTGCCGCTGGGTTCAATTTCAAAAAAATGATGGTCAAGCTTAAAGAAAATAAGCTTTGGTTTGAATTTGAGATTATCAAATTAGGCATACAATTTTATAAATTAGGAGACAAATCCATCAAAGTACATCCTAAATACCTTTTTTAAAGTCCTAGACACACTAATATGGACACTACCGATCGAACTAGCTACACTAATAACCTGAGTTTATAATTATTTTTGCCTAAATATCAAATTCCATAATTTTTGGAATTGATCTGCACAAATGCTTCGACAAAATCTTTTAATGTCCAAATAAAAGCTTTCAGGGTACAGTTCAGAGGAGTGAAAAAAGGTATAATTCTTCCTTTTTAGATTAACCAGAATATTTGCATAAACACAACTTTTGGTCTTGACCCTATAAAACGATTTATGATTTTTGCTAAAATAAAAAAACCTGTAAATTAAAATTTACAGGTTTTTAATATTATGTGGGCGCTAAGGGATTCGAACCCCTGACCCCTTGGGTGTAAACCAAGTGCTCTGAACCAACTGAGCTAAGCGCCCTTATTTCAAAAACAACCTTGTTCCTGATTGCGGATGCAAATATAGCACAGTTTTTAAATCTACCAAAGGAAAAGAGAAAAAAAATTAAATTATTTCTGCAACAACAAATGTACTCCCACCAACATAGATCACATCCATATCTGTAGCCACCTGTAAAGCAGCTTTATAGGCTTTTTCAACAGATTCATAACTATCTCCTGTCAAACCAAATTTTAACGCTTTTTTTTCCAGTTCTTTCTCATCCAGCCCTCTTAAAATATTCGGCTTACAAAAATAATATTGTGCTTGTACAGGAAACAATGGTAAAATACCTATTAAATCTTTGTCCTCTACCACACCCAAAACTATATGTAAGCGATCATAATATTCATCTTGCAGTTGTTTTAAAGCTATTGCCAATCCATCACTATTGTGTGCGGTATCACAAATAACTTTCGGTTTTTCATTCAAAATTTGCCATCTGCCCAATAAACCCGTGTTTGCTATTACCCCTTCAAGTCCTTTTTTGATATTATCATTATCGATCACCCAACTTTTTTCTTTTAAAACCAAAATTGTTTGTAATACCGTTTTTATATTCTCTTTCTGATAATTTCCTTTTAAATCAGACTCATATACAGCTCCTTTATAATCTGCAGCAAAATATATATCACTTTTACCTGTAGTCGCTTTTTCTATAAAAACCTTTTTAGTTTCTGTAGTTGTTCTACCTATGACCACGGGGATACCTTTTTTTATAATCCCGGCTTTTTCTTTAGCTATTTGCCCTAAGGTATCTCCTAAAAAACGAGTATGGTCCAAACCTATATTAGTGATTACAGAGACCTCTGGAGTAATAATATTTGTAGAATCCAGTCTTCCGCCAAGACCAACTTCTATTATCGCTATATCTACTTTGGATTCTGCAAAATACTGAAATGCCAACCCAACGGTCATTTCAAAAAAAGAAAGTTGATTTCTTTCAAAATAAGCCCGATGCTTTGTAATAAAATCAATTATATACTCTTCATATATCTTTTTTCCATTAATCCTTATACGTTCTCTAAAATCTTTTAAATGAGGAGAAGTATACAATCCTACTTTATAGCCTGATTCTTGTAATACAGAAGCCAACATGTGGCTTGTTGAACCCTTTCCGTTGGTTCCTGCTACATGAACACTCTTAAATTTAGTTTCCGGAAAATTCAAATATGCTGCTAATTGTTCTGTATTATGAAGATCTGCCTTATAAGCGCTAGCTCCCTGACGTTGATACATAGGCAATTGGGCAAACATCCAGTCAAGGGTTTCCCTATAGTTCATACTATTATTATTATTCTGAAAGTTTAAACTGATAAATAATCATTCCCACCTGTTTTACAGGTGCCTCTGAATCACTATTGAATTTGGTTGCCATAGCTGCCTTTCTTGCGGGTTCCATTAAACACGAAGCGCTATTAGTTGTTCCTTTAACTCCCGGTGTGGCTTTTACTACTTTACCGTTTTGATCTACTTCAATTTTCACAACCACAATCCCGGATTCATTACAATCCTGAACAAATTTTTCTTTATTCAAAGCTTTTCTTCCTCCTAATCGATAATTACCATCCCCATCTAACCCTTTTCCTGTTCCATAATAGGATTTTGCATTAGGATCCCCGTCACGACTTCCTTTATCCCCGGGAGAGTTATCATCTCCTTCTCCTCCTTTTACCTTACCATCATTTTTGGGGCCATTAGAAAAACTATCTAATATGTCCAGTGTAGACTTATCTGGCTTTGGGTCGGGCTTTTTTTCTTCAACCTTTTTTACAGGTTTATCTTTTACGGTATTATCTACCAGTTTTTGGTCGTTGGGATTAGCTTTTTTCTTAGGATCCTCTACCTCTTTTTTAGGCTTCTTTTTTGTTTCCTTTTCTATTACAGGAGCATCTTCTGTGTCTTGTGTAATTACTTTATCTGTTATTTGGGGGGAATGTTCTTGTTGCTCCGGAACAGACGATACGGGTTCTGGGGTAGTTTGTTTAGGCGCAGATTTAATGGGTTGATCCGGCTGTATTTTACCCGACCCCGTTATTGTTGTCCCAAAATTAACCGCAATCCCAGCTTCTTCTTCTGGTTCTATATAATTTAAACTTAGATAAAACAATAAAAAAATAATCCCTATATGTACAATAACTGTCAATATAAAGGATTTTCTTTTATGTTTTGTATCTAGTTTTATCATCATTCAGGTCTTACCGCCAATATAACTTTAAATTTATTCCTATTTGCAATATCCATTACACCAACTGCTTTTTCTATAGGTACCCCTTCTTCTGCTCTCAAAATAATGGTAGGTTCCTTTTTGCCTTGTAACCGAGATAGTAGTTCTGATTCTAATCTACTTTGGCTTATTCGTTCTTCATCAATATAATATTGCAGCTTATTTGTAATACTCACAGATATATTTTGCACATTCGAGCTTTTCCCTTTGGCTTTTGGTAATATAAGATCCAAAGCTTCTGGAGTAATGGCCGGAGATGTCAACAAAAAAAACACCAATAAGAGAAATACTATATCTGTCATAGAAGACATACTAAACTCCGGGCTTACCTTATTTCTTCCTCTTAAATTCATATTATGCAGGTTCGTTTAATAAATCCAAAAAGTCAACAGCATTAGCTTCCATCTGGTGGATAACCTTATCTGTTCTAACTACCAAATGGTTATATCCTATGTATGCTACAATCCCCACTACCAATCCTCCTACAGTAGTTGTCATAGCAGTATAAATCCCTTCTGCCAGAACTCCCATATCTGCTGTTCCGGAACTTGACGCCAAATTATGAAATGCCAAAATCATACCAATTACCGTTCCAAGAAAACCGATCATAGGTGCAGCTCCTGCTACGGTAGCAAGAATACTAACATTTTTTTCTAACTTATAAACCTCTAGTCTGCCAGCATTTTCAATCGCTTTATTAATATCTTCTAAAGAGTGGCCAATTCTGGAAAGTCCTTTTTCGGTTAATCTGGCAATAGGGTTATTGGTTTGAGCACACAAAATTTTTGCAGATTCAATTTTACCACTAACTACACTTTCTCTGATCTTATCCATAAAACTTTCATCATATTTTGAGGCTGCTTTGATTGCAAAAATTCTTTCAAAATAAATATAGACTGCAACAAAAAGTAGCACAAAAAGAATGGATATGATTACAATTGCACCTGTTCCTCCACTAAGCAAAAGATCCATTATAGATAAAGAGTTTTCTTCTATTGGTGATTCTATTTCCTGGGTATTTTGAACCAAAGCTCCAAGCATTAATAAATATGTCATTTTGATATTGTTAATTTAGTTTTAGTATACTACTAACGTTATTTATGAAGGTTAAGTATGTTATTTCCTTATTATAATATATATATTATTCCTAACAACCCTATACCTCCAAGCACTATTGTATAAGGAAAAGCCATTTTTACCATTTTGGTGTAAGACAATCCTATTAATGGTGCCAAAGAAGATGTTAATAAGAATAAAAATGCCGCTTGCCCGTTTGGTGTTGCCACACTAGGTAAGTTTGTACCCGTATTGATCGCTATTGCAAGTTTTTCAAACTGTTCTCTTGATATTGCCCCACTATCAAAAGCTGCTTTAACCTCTCCTATATATACCGTTGCTACAAACACATTATCGCTTATCATAGATAAAACCCCGTTGGCCACATAAAACATGGATGGTTGCTGTCCCGGATCCAAAGATAGTGCCCAATCTATAATTGGTTTAAAAAGGTGTTGATCGTGTATCATAGCTACTATTACAAAGAAAACCACTATCAAACCTGTAAACGGAAGTGCTTCTTCAAATGCTTTACCCAACTGGTGCTCTTCTGTTATCCCCATAAAAGCTGTTTGAACTATTATTAAAGCTAACCCTATAAAACCTACTGGTGCTATATGTAGCGCCAACCCTGCAATCAAAAGCAGAGCCGATACTGCCTGTACAATTAGCCCGTACTTTGATTTATCAGATCTGTTTGCATCTTCATCTTCGGTATAACGTTCTATAATTTTTCTGGCTACTTCTGGTAGTTTTGCCCCAAACCCAAAAGTCCTTGTTGCTTCTAATACAATTGTAGTAAGTAGCCCTGCCCCTAAAACCGGTATTGATATTGGAGCCATTTTTATAAAAAAATCGACAAAATCCCACCCCATTCTTTCTCCTATCAATAAATTTTGCGGCTCTCCTACCAAGGTACAAACCCCACCAAGAGCTGTACCTACAACCCCATGCATTACCAAACTTCTTAAAAAGCTCCTGAATTGTTCCAGAGTTTCTCCACTTAATTCTTTTCTGTCTAAAACCCCACTGTCATCATAATCCCCGGATCCGGAATGAATTTTATGATATACCCCGTAAAATCCTACAGCAACACTTATCAAAACAGCCGTAACTGTTAAAGCATCCAAAAATGCAGAAAGTACTGCCGCCAGAAATACAAATAACAACGACAGTACCATTTTAGATTTTATTTTAGTAAACACTTTGCTAAAAATATACATCAACAAAGGTTTCATAAAATAGATTCCTGCTACCATAAAAACCAATAGCAAAACTACTTCTAAGTTTTGATCTACTTCATGATACGCATTTTTTGGCGTTGTCAAATTCAATGCTAAAATTTCAATTGCCAGCAACCCCCCTGATTGCAATGGATAACATTTAAGAGCCATTGCCAAAGTAAAAATAAACTCTGCTATAAACAACCATGATGTTATTGTTGCTCCTAAAAAGAAATAAGAAAATACATTAAAAATTAAAAATCCGATCATTACGGTTTTGAACCATTTCGGACTACTGCCTAAAAAATACTTGAACATAGTTTTACCTGGTTAATACAATTAATATTTACACCAACTGTTTGAGTGCTATCTCAAAAGCCGTTTTACTTATATTGGTTTTTGCTTGTTTATTATTATATGTTTTTTGAATTGCATTCTTTATAGTTTCAGAAGTATCCATAAAAATAGCTTCGTCTGTCATCTGCACTTTTCGTTCCATAAAATAAGCAAACACCCTTGCCATACCACAGTTTGAAATAAAATCTGGTATCAGACTCACCCTCTCATCTGTATACTCCATTATTGGTCCAAAAAATATTTCGCTATCTGCAAAAGGAACATTAGCCCCACAAGATATAACCTCTAGTCCAGAATCAATCATTGTAGTGATCTGGTCTTTTGTAATTAATCGGGAAGCTGCACATGGAGCAAATATTTCTGTTTTTAAAGCCCAAACCTTTTTGTTCATTTCATCAAAAGGAATAAGCTTTTCACTAAACAGTTTATTACCGTTTTTATGCAAATACAATTCTTTTATTTCTTCAAAAGAAAAACCTTCTTCATTTATTAAGCCTCCTGCATGGTCTATAATCCCAACAATTTTTACTCCCATTTCAGAAAGATAATAAGCTGCCGCTGACCCAACATTACCAAATCCTTGTACTACTGCTCTTTTTCCTTTTACATCTCCTCCATAAATAGTATAATAGTGGCGTACTGCCTCTGCAACACCGTACCCGGTAATCATATCTGCAACAGTATATTTTCTATTAACATCTGGAGAAAACATAGTGTTTTCCAACACTTTAATAACCCCTTGTCGCAGTTGTCCAATTCTATTTATTTTATCTGCTTCTGTAGGTTGAAAATGCCCGTTAAAAACCCCTTCCTGAGGATGCCAAACCCCACATTCCTCTGTTATGGGTATAACTTCATGAATCTCATCTACGTTAAGATCCCCTCCTGTACCATAATAGCTTTTCAACAATGGGGACACAGCTTTGTACCATCTTTTAAGGACTCCTTTTTTACGCGGATCCTCCGGATCAAAATTAATTCCAGATTTTGCACCGCCTATTGCCGGGCCAGAAACTGTAAACTTAACTTCCATTGTTTTTGCCAAAGAAAGCACTTCATTCATGTCCAATCCTTTTCGCATTCGGGTTCCTCCACCTGCTGCACCTCCTCTTAACGAATTGATAACCGTCCAACCTTCTGCTTCTGTTTCAGAATCTTTCCAATTAAAAACTATTTCAGGTGTTTTATTTTCGTATTTATTTAATAACTCTTTCATTTTTAAAATTTCAATTTATTGAATAACCAATCGTTTTTTAATTTTTTTTTAAAAAACAACATATCTACTACCGTACTTTTAAATTAAAAATAATCCTCCTTACGGAGGTTAGAGTTGAGTCATATTACCAATGTATTACAATAAACTGAATTATAGTCTAAATGCGACTTCACAAATATAAAAAACTAAACATGCAAAAGAGTAAATAAAAATAAAATTATAGTATTTTAAGAAACAGTTTTTTTAACTTCAAAAAAGCATGCCCTTCTTTTTTGAATATAAAGCTATATTTTGGCATACATTGTCTACAAAAAGGATTACTGCAAAAAATGAAAAAAACAGTAAAACTATCATATTATAGCTTATATTTGTAGAATCAATAAAAAAACCGAGGTTATCTCGATTTATTTTCATCAAAAAGTACGAATATCGCGTTATGCACGCACAGTAAATTATAAAAAAATATGGACTTCAAATTATCCGAAGAGCAGTTAATGATACGCGACGCAGCTCGCGATTTTGCAAAGGCAGAGTTATTACCAGGTGTAATCGAACGTGATAACAAGCAAGAATTTCCTAAGGAACAAGTTAAAAGAATGGGAGAACTTGGCTTTTTAGGAATGATGGCATCCCCAGAATATGGAGGTGGTGGAATGGATACCATTTCTTATGTTTTGGCTATGGAAGAATTATCAAAAATAGACGCTTCTTGTTCTGTAATTGTATCTGTAAACAATTCTTTGGTATGTTGGGGCCTTGACACTTTTGGCAGTCCCGAGCAAAAAGAAAAATACCTTACCAAACTTACAACCGGAGAATCTATAGGGGCTTTTTGTTTATCAGAGCCCGAAGCTGGTAGTGATGCTACTTCTCAAAAAACTACTGCCATCGATAAAGGAGATCACTATATCCTAAACGGAACAAAAAACTGGATTACCAATGGTAGTTCTGCAGATTATTATTTGGTAATAGCACAAACCGACAGAGAGAAGAAACACAAGGGCATTAATGCTTTTATCGTGGAAAAAGGATGGGAAGGTTTTGAAATTGGTCCTAAAGAAGATAAATTAGGAATACGAGGCAGTGATACCCACTCTCTTATATTTAATGATGTAAAAGTACCTAAAGAAAATAGAATTGGAGAAGATGGTTTTGGGTTTAAGTTTGCAATGAAAACATTAGCCGGTGGTCGTATAGGTATTGCCGCACAGGCTTTAGGTATTGCTGCCGGAGCTTACGAGTTGGCAAAAGAATACTCTAAAGTTCGTAAATCATTTGGTACCGAAATCATGAATCATCAGGCTATTGCTTTTAAACTTGCCGAAATGCATACTAAAATTGAAGCTGCCAGAATGTTGGTGTATAAAGCTGCAAAAGATAAAGATAATCACGAAAACTATGACCTATCTGGCGCTATGGCGAAATTATACGCATCGGATGTAGCTATGGACGTTGCTGTTGAAGCTGTACAAATACATGGTGGCAACGGTTTTGTTAAAGAATATCATGTAGAGCGATTAATGAGAGATGCAAAAATCACTCAGATTTATGAAGGAACCTCTGAAATACAAAAGATTGTTATTTCCAGAAGTATTTTGAAAGATTAATTAGTTAAAACTACTCTATTCAGAAATAACAAAACCCTTGTAAATACAAGGGTTTTGTTATTTCTGAATGTGCCTTTGTAGATAGAAAGAAACATTTGATATCCATCTGCAATCCTCATTTTATTATTGTTTTTTTTTAACTTTAGAAAGATACACTTTGGCAAAATTAGTTTTATATATAGAATCGAGATCTTTCTTTTTCCAAAACTCAATTGCTAATTCTCTTAGTGTTTTACTCTTTAATGAATCTGTATTAACAATTTTCTGTTCGGTTTGTAATTGACATGTTACGTGTAATGAAAGGTTATAAAATATTAATATTACCAATAAACCGATCCATTTTATATATAAGTAGATTAAACTTGCTTTATGCAATAGAAAATCTATTACACCTTGTAGCTACTGCAAATACAGACGCTTTGCTTCGTTTTTTAATTTAACCATAGCGATGCTATGCTAAAATCAAGAAAACGACTGTATTTATGGTATCTTCAAGCTTCATTACGAAGTTCTACTGCATAAAGCAGGTTAAAAAGGGCATGTATGTTTAATAAACAAACTTACAAATAATAAAAAACTTCAAAAAAGCAGTTATCCTGGCTATTACAAAGAAAGAAACTAAATATAAAAACGGAGGTTAAAATTTATAAATCAATAAGGTAAAATTTATAAATCCTAACTAGAGCGCCTTGAAAAACTTATCTTTTCCATATAATTTTGCCTCATAAAGTTACTCTTTTAGATATATATTATCGTCACAAGACAGATAAAAAGTGTATATATAGTGATAAAACCATAGACGGCACTATACAATATATTAATATATGTGTTATGAAAAAATCGATTTTAGATTTCTGAAAAACGTTAAGTAAAGATCAACAAAAAAATAGTAGGTGAGGCACGTATATGTGATCATAGATCAGAAATTTGTTATGAAGGTTCTGCACCCAGTTCTAATCTCAACCAACTATTATCTATTGATTATTAATGGTTAATCACAATATATTAATTTATCATGGCATAGGTGTTAACATTAGTTAGCTTTAAATAAACAAAATAATTATTAACTTATAAATTCCGGAAACAAACAGTTAATATAAATTATTGCGAAAAAAGTTCGATGTTAACCACTTATAATTAAATAATTATTCAATAACACTTTAAAATTACATTTTATGTATTTAAAAAATTTTTCTAAGTATAGAATTGACAAGAAATTATTATCAAAAATCAATGGGAGTTCTGGATATGGTTTTGTAACTTGTGGGAATGGAGAATCATTCGATGCAACTGCGGAATCAGAATACTCAGTAATATCAGGTGGTAGCCGTTGGTGTCGAGATAAGGGTGGTGTGTCCACCTTTATGTTTGTTGATGATGCAGATGACCCTAAATAACGCTATGAAAATATAAAATGGGGGAGGGTGATGTTAATTGCAAGCCCCCGTTTTTAAACATTCTTCTCTCTAATTGTAGTGTTTAGCAACCAATAAAAACATTCAATTTACTAATAGCCAATCTACAGAATTGGCTAACCCCACAAATAGCAAAGAAATAGAATCCCCCCTTCTATCCCTTATGATTTTATATGCTATGAGATTTGTACTATTAATTTTACAACTAGCAAATAAAGAATACAGCATTACAGCTTTTTGAGCAGCTCTATGAAAACCAGAGACTATTTCATTAAAAAAGCTAGAGATTTCATGATAACAAATCTCTAGCTTTTTTCTTTTTATCATATTTATTAAGGTGAACCTTTCATTATCTACCTTTAAAAACTACCCTTTTTAAAAGATCATATATAATACCTTATCGGTTCCAATCCATATCTTTATAATTCTTCTCTATATATTCTTTCAAAATAGTAATATCTTTTTTTGATGTTAAATCTGGTACGTGCTCTGCTACAGGAATCCCAATAACCGATGTAGGATAATCCTTTACCATATTTAATAAAGCAGTAGGGAGTTCTTTTTCATTTCGCTTTTCATTAACAGGGCAATTCAATACGTAATCCTGAAACATTGCCCCATTAAATTTAAAAATATTCATACTTACCCGAAGTTTACCAAATCTGTCTTTATAAAATTCACTGTCTTTAATCGAAGGTTTTTCAATAATATCTTTTAAATAATCTTTTTCATCCAAAGACACTAAAGCAAACTGAGCTATTCGTTCTATACTAAACTGTAATGCATCTCTATCATAACTAATAAATGCATTTTCATGATTAGTAGTTCGCAAAGCCTTTAAAACAGTTTTTGAGTATAAATTATCACTATTGCATACGGTATACGTTTGCGTGTTCAATTCTGGATATTGCATAATTGTTTGGCAAACAGCATCGGCAGTACCAAATGGTTTTTCTCTACCTTCTGGAATGTATTGAATTGCATAGTTTATAGTCAGTCCATTAAAATCATTACCCGTTATTTTATCTCCATAAAACTCCTTCATTAAACTATCTTTTTCTCCTATGACTATATATATGGTAGTATATCCAGCTTGTTTTGCATTATACAATAAATAATCCATAACTGGTCTTCCTGTATCATCTATACTAATTAAGGATTTAGATCTTGTATTAGCCTGCATTACCATATCATCGCTTAAGGCCATCTGTGCTTCTTTTTTCATTCTGGAGGAAGCTCCTCCTGCCAAAATGATTAAATTATCATGCATATCATAGTATTATTAATATTTTATACAACTCTTGCTCCAGAATCTACTTTTACAATATAGGCTGCTTTACCTTCTCTTTTTATGGCATCAATAACATCTTGTTCTTTATCTTTTGGAGCTATTGCTATAATACTGCCTCCTCCTCCTGATCCTACAATCTTAACCCCATAAGCCCCTGCTTTTATCGCACTTGCTACCATTTTATCTATTACCGGGACTGTTATTTTAAGAATATCTTTTAATACAAGGTGGTGTTGATTCATTAAATCTCCTATATATTTTATATCAGGATTTGTTTTCTTAAACTCATCCATAGCTTTTAAAGTTATATTGTGGTTTTTTAGTGCAGCAAAAAAATAAGGTCTTAGATCTAACGGAACATATTTTTCATACTTTTCATACTCTTCCAGCATGGCTAATTTAATATCAAAACCAGGTTTTTTGTGAGTTATGTATTCTATCGCTTTTAAAGCCTTTTCTTTTCGGTCACCCAAAGTACCTATCGTTTCCTTTTTAACTCCGGATTCTCCCACGATTAATCCTTCTATATCATTTTGGATAGTTTTGTACGACATTTTTTGACTTGTATCTATAAACAAAACACCTCCCAGACCAATAGAATACTGATCCATAAGTCCGCCTGGCTCATTATGCTCTATAACTTCTGCTTGATACGCTATTCTAGCAACCAACTCTTTAGTTATTTCCTGATTTGCTCCAAAGGCTTTTAACAAAAAACGTATCCATGCTATTATCAGGGCAGATGAACTTGACACCCCTGCATTTAATGGCAAATCTCCTTTTATTTCAACATCATATCCCTTATCGGGTATACATCCATATCGTTTTAATACCCTAAGGGAGGATGCAAAATAATCTCTGTTCTGAACAGTTTCAAATGTTTCATATATCTCAATATCCCGTTCTTCAGCTGTATCTGGCAGCTTTATTCTAAAAAAAGAACTTTCATTTTCTATTGCATTTAATGTAATATACTTATTAATTGCGCACGCTATTACCGGTAATCCCAAGTAATCCTGATGATCTCCAAAAAGACAAGTTCTTCCTGGGGATAGTATGTGTATTGTCTTCAAAATTGATTATTCGTTCTAAAAAGATTAATAGGTATCTTTAATCCAGTTATAAGGTGTTCTTTTTAACCATAACCCTCTGGTAAAGTCAGGAAAGTCTTGAGGTTCTCCATTATTTTCTATAGAAATTTCAGACAATGGTGTAATTACACTCCAGGCTGCTGCATCATATACATCTAATGGTGGGGCTATATTTTGTTTTGCTGATTCTACAAATGCATTGATTACAAAAAAGTCCATCCCGCCATGTCCGGCTCCCATTGCATGTTCTCCGTACTTTTTCCATAAAGGGTGATCGTATTTGGTTAACCACTCATCTGCCTGATCCCATTTATGAGGTTCGGACTTACCTTCAATATATATCCTGTTACCATCTACTTCCCACAACCCATTAGCACCCTGAACTCTAAATCCTAAAGAATATGGTCTTGGCAAGTTACAATCGTGTGTTACTATAATTGTTTCTCCCAGCGCAGTTTCTATTGTTGAAGTTATGACATCTCCTTGTTTAAATTTAATTTTTGCATTAGGATGTGCTTCTCCTCCATTTTTTACAATATAATTATGTAAACCTATACTTTTTGAAGCATTAGATGTTAACGACAAAAAACGATTTCCTCGATTAATGTTGCACATTGTAGCTATTGGACCAACTCCGTGTGTTGGATATACATCTGCATTTCTGACTACCGAGTGTTGTGTTCTCCATTTAGATTCTGAAATGCCTTTTTCTCCAAACTCCACTCCTTTACCATAAGCTGTTTTACCGTCATTTAATTTCACGAATCTTAAATCATGTTGGTAACCACATCTAAAATGTACCAATTCTCCAAAAACATCTTGCCTTACCATATTTAGAACTGCCAAAATGTCTCTTCTGTAATTAACATTTTCTAAAATCATTAAATGTGTACCTGTTTCTTCGTGAGTATTGACCAGGTCCCAGCATTCTTCGAGGGTATTAGCTGCAGAGACTTCTAAGCCAGTGTATTTGCCGGCTATCATAGCTTCTTTTGCCATTCTTGTGTGCCACAACCAAGGGGTAGATATTATTACTGCATCTACATCTTGTAAACTTAATAAATTTCTAAAATCGTATTCGTTTGCACCAAAGGTTTTTGGCTTAGGTTTTCCTGATTCTTTTATACTTTCTAAACAGAGATCTATTCTTGACTGGTCTATATCACAAATAGCAGTTATTAACACGTCTTCTCTTAAAAGAGCATTTTTTAAATGATTTGTTCCTCTTAAACCAACTCCTATTAATCCTAATTTAAGTTTTTCTTTAGTATTTGTGGCATTAGCAAAAGTAAAACCTGGCAATACAGAAATTGCAGTTCCTGCAATAGCTGTTTTTTTTATAAAATTTCGTCTGGAAGTTTGTGTGCTCATATATCTAACATTTATTTATACAAATGCTTAAACCCGGATTATCCAATATCATTAAGTTAAGCTGTATTTTTTTGAGTATTAAACATCTGTAAAAGAAAAATACCCTTTTACTTCCATCATGAACTCCAGCCTGCACCGGAATAACAAGCAGAAAGCATTGTGTTTTGGTTATTTTGTCATTCCAGCATACGCTGGAATCCACCATTAACAAACTCTAAATCAATAGTTTAAATTCTTAACTAAACGACATTTTCCGAATTATGCAACAGAAAATCTATTACACCTTTAATCTACTGCAAATACAACCGTTACCCTTGATTTTTTAATTAACCATAACCCTTCTTGATAAACTCAGGGTAAACTGCTATGCTAAAACTAAGAAAATCATTGTATTTATGGTATTTCAAAGTCTCATCACGAAATTTTGTTGTATAATCCGGGTAAATATAAAGGAAAAGGACTTAGCTAAAAAGAAACTATTATTTC